>CAIOHJ010000125.1 GCA_903858085.1 uncultured Chloroflexota bacterium | reverse complement strand
CGGGCCTGGCTGCTGTCAACAGCGGGCCGACGCGGCTGAGCAGTGCGACTGCCTTCACCGCCACCCTTCTGGAAGGTAGCAACGTGATCTACGCCTGGGCCTTCGGCGACGGCATGACTGGCAGCGGGGCCAATCCCACTCGCACCTACACCAGCGTAGGAAATTACACAGCGACAGTGACCGCCACCAACAGCGTCAGCCAGGTGACCGCCAGCACGCTGGTCACAGTCATCGACCGGGCGATCACGGGCCTGGCTGCTGCCAACAGCGGGCCGACGCGGCTGAGCAGCGCGACTGCCTTCACCGCCACCGTGACGGCGGGCAGCAATGTGAGCTATGCCTGGGCCTTCGGCGATGGCACGACTGGCAGCGGGGCGAACGCCAGCCGCACCTACGCCAGCGCGGGCGGCTACGTAGCAACGGTGACGGCCACCAACAGCGTCAGCCAGATGACAGTCAGCACCCAGGTGACGGTGACCAACCAGCCGCCGGTGGCGAATGCGGGCGCAGACCAGTCTGGCTTTGTCAACCAGCGGTTCACGCTGAACGGCGGTGGCTCCTCCGACCCTGACGGCCATCTGCCGCTGACGTACCTCTGGACGCAGAGCGGGGGAACGACGGTGAGTTTGAGCGGAGCGAATACCCAGGCGCCCACTTTCACGGCCCCGGCGGCCCCGACTGTGCTGACCTTCCGCCTGACCGTGACCGACAGCCGTGGTCTGGCCAGCAGCGTGGATACGGTGGTGATCACAGTGGCAGACATTTCAGCAGATGATTTTAACAATGCGCCTGCAATACCATTGCCCTTCTCTGACAGCCGCAACACCAGCAGTGCAACCCAAGCTGACGATGATCCTGGTACTTGCGTCGGAAGAGTCGGCGCGACGATATGGTATCGCTTCACGCCAGCAGTGAGTGGCACCCTCACGGCCAATACTTTCGGCAGCGACTACGATACTGTGCTCGCCTTGTACACGCGCCCAAGCGGTGGCTTCACTGAAGTCACCTGTAACGATGATGCTGAGTGGACAACACAATCCTGGATTTCAGCACAGCTTTCCGCTGGCGTCACCTATTACCTGCTTGTCGGCAGCTACTGGGGGGGCAGTGGCGGCAACCTGGTTTTGAATGCGGCCTTCGGCAGCATGAGAGGCTCTGGTCTGGCGCCCTCCGATCCAGTGGACGCGACCGTTCCAATTTCTGGATCGCTTGTCGGTGTCCTGTCTGAAGACGGTAGCGCCGACAACCTCAACCTCACCGCTGCAGGGACTGTCGACTGGGCGCTTTGGGGAATCGGAACCGATACTTCGCTCGCACCGGTAGAGCGCAAAAATGGGGTGCTGCCCCGCATCAGCGACCTGCTCGCCCTCTCCAACGGCAATCCGCTGCGCGGGTTGGGGCAATTTGGCGCCTTTGCCCACACCTTCCAATGGCAGGATGGCACACCGACCCCCTCGGCCAGTTCTGTTACGGCTGGACTGCAACACAACCAGCAGGGCAGCAGCCCCCCCACTGCCATCGGTGAGGGCTTTGTTGTGACTGTGCCGGCCGATCCGACGAAGCGTCGCGTACAGGTCTATGCTACCTACCATCGGTCTGAGGCACAGGTGACCGCCACGCTGTCCGACGGCAGCGCCCCTCCCTTTGTGGCTACCACCAACATGGCAGGCGACCTTGTGCCCGTCATGATCGACATCACCTATGCTGCAGCGAGCATCAGTCAGACATTGACAATTACCTGGGTGGTGAATGCTGAGGTCAGCGACTCGAGTGTAGCCATTTTTGCGGTCACCTTGGCCGACAATGCGAAGAGCGCTTCTGCCGACGGTAACGAGGCAAACCCGGCTGAGCCTGCCCTGCCTCCCGCTGAATTACTAGAGTTGCCAGCTGCCCGGCTGTATCTGCCCCTGATCGTGCAGCCGTCGACCAAGCAGGGCGCAGGGTCTGTTGTACCGACCCCTCCAATGACGCCAAACGCGCCTGCCTCTTTGGAGGCAATTCCAGGGTTGGATCCTGTCGTTCCCGTCACGTCGACGTCTGCCCTGGAGATACAATAAAGGCAGGAGAGATTGATACAGTGAACTCTCAATCTCCTGTACTTTCCCTACACGTCACTTGTTGTGGGGGAAATTGACCGGAGCAGCGGCAAGGGCCAGAATGCCGTCGGCGGCTGCGCAGGCTCCCCCATAGGAGCCGAGAGCCTGTGACACTCTGCGCGCACGCTCGATGACCTGGATACCGAACGTGCGCATGAGGGCGTCACGAACGCAGGCCAGGGTGAGATCGTTGGCCGGGATGGCGACTCCGACACCGAGCCGTTCGATGCGACGGGCATTGGCCTGTTGGTCACCGCCGAACGGGATCACCACCATCGGGCGGGCTGCGGCAAGGCACTCCTGCACGGTATTGTTGCCGCCGTGGGTGATGACTGTATCCACATGTTCGAGCAGCTCCACCTGTGGCACCTGCTGAAAAATCCGCACTCTTGACGAGCGCAGATCGGCAAGTGCTTCCTCACTTGCACCTGCACTGACGATGACACTTGCGTCGGCTGCCTGCGCGCCTGCGATGAGCGTGCGATAGACGTTCGGCTTGCCATTGAACACGGTTCCCAGCGAAATATACACGGTGGGCCGTCTGGCTGGAAGCGCGTTGAGCAGGGAGGGATCAAGGCGGTTGAGCGGGGTAGGGCGGCGAAGGCATGGCCCGGTCATCAGGACGTGGCCAGCGAGAGGCAGGAGGCCCGGTTCGAGCACTGGCGCTGTGGCAAGCAGGTTCAGGTTGGGGGAGATTGGGCGTGTCAAGAGTCCTGTACCCGGTGCAGGCAGGTGTAGCTGGGCAGCCGCCCTGGCAACCTGTTGGTCGAACAGTGTGCTCATGCGGGCAAGGCGTGCTTCTGCATCGTGCCATTCCTGGCTTCCCTGGGATGACTTTGGGAGAACGGTGCCGAAGGGCGGTGCGTCGGTTGCAGGAAAGGGGAGTGCAGAGTGGTAGAGGGCGACAAAAGGACGCCGCGCAAGGCACGCCCCGAGCAGCGCTGCCGGCATCAGGTAATCTCCCACGACCACTGCTGCGCCGATGCGCAGCGTATGCGCTGCGATCCTCCGGGCCTGTGCTACCAGTCCAGAGGTGAAGAGGGCAAGGGCAATCTCCAGCTCTTTTTGTCCGATCGCATGCGGCAATTGAAGGGCGTACCAGAGGGCCCTGGGGGATGGGTTCAGCTTCAGCACATTCGCGCCCTCGGCGGCAATGAGTTTCGGCAGACTCACCGCTGCACGTACTGGCGCGGGCCAGGCCGCTGCAAAGGGGATGCGCACATGCATGAGGGCGAAGCTCGTGGCATGCCCGCGTGCGCGCAACTCTGCGCCGATTGCCCGGAGCGCGCTCGTGTGTCCTACTGTCGGGTGCGCGGCAAGAAGAATGTGGGCGAATGGCTCTTCTTTTGCGTAGGTCAACAGCTCTTCTCCAATATCTACAGGATATTGCACCACCTGTGCCAGTGACTCTGCCTGGCAGAAGACGACAGGACAGCAGTGCATCCACTGTAACACAAAAAAAGCTGTTCTGGGAAGATGCTCCTCGCTGCCCCGGTGCGCACCAACCACGTACACACAGTCGTCATGGCCGGCGCAGCGCCCGAGTGTGTCATGAACGATTTCAAGGCCCACGTTTCGCGCAAACTGAACGCTCCCTGCTCAGCACCCCGACCGTCAGGGAGGGTTCTTCGACAGGCCAGCAGACGCTTCCTCTGGCATCCAACGTATGTAAAGACGACGATCCGCCTGTCGTGCAGCAGCAAGGTGCACCGATGACGGGGAAATGCAAGAAAGAGAAAGACCCTCCTTTACGGTCGGGATTCTGAGCGGTTCACCTGACGCAGCGCCTCCTGCGTCGCCGCCAATTCTTCCGTCAACCGCTGGTTTTTTTCGCCCGCCCCATCGGGGCGGATGAATTGAGGACATGGAACAGTACAACTCCGCAGTTTGTGACGGTTGGACAGTCTGACGATCCGCGGACATATTCCTTGACAAGCCCTTAGGTGGAGAATTGCTGCTGCTGGAATCACGATCCGGTGACCACTTGTGGTACTATCCAGGATAAACTCCTTGTGTCGGGTAGAGATACAATTGAGCGCTGCAGCGCAAAAATGAAAGAGAACCACATGACCGGGCGATACATTCTGGCCCACGATCTGGGGACATCGGGGAACAAGGCCACCCTGTTCGACGAGCAAGGGCAGCTGGTGGGCAGTGCCTTTGCCGCCTATCCGACCGCCTATCCGCACCCCAACTGGGCAGAACAGGACCCGGAGGGGTGGTGGGCTGCGGTTTGCCAGACGACGCAGCAGCTGCTGGCGACGACGGGGGTTCCAGCCGGTGCGGTGGCTGCGGTTGGGTTTAGCGGCATGATGATGGGCTGTCTGCCGGTGGATGCGGCGGGGGTCCCGCTGCGCTCTTGCATCATTTGGGCTGACCAGCGTGCTGAAAAGGAGGCTGCGTTCGTCGCTGCGCGCTGCGGTGCAGAAGAAGTTTATCGCCGCTGTGGGCACCGCACCAGCCCAGCCTACGCTGCCCCCAAAATTTTATGGGTGCGCAACCATCAGCCGGAGATCTATGGCCGCGCCGCAAAATTTCTGGTGCCCAAAGACTATCTGGTGCATCGGCTGACCGGTGTCTTTGCCACAGATTATTCTGACGCGTCGGGGACGTTGTTGTTTGACCTGGTGGCGCGCAGCTGGCATCTGCCGTTTCTGGAAGCGCTGGGAATCTCTGTCGAGCAGCTGCCGGAGGTCTATCCCTCGTCCAGTGTGGTTGGCCAGCTCACAGCAGCGGTGGCACCGGCGCTCGGGCTGGTGGCAGGCACGCCCGTGGTGGTCGGCGGTGGGGATGGTTCGTGTGCCGGGGTAGGGGCTGGGGTGGTCGAACCGGGGGCTGCCTACTGTGTGATCGGGACTTCTGCCTGGATCAGCGTGAGCTCGCTGGCGCCGGCGCCAGACCCGCAGCAGCGCACGATGACCTTTCACCATGTGCACCCTGAGCGGTATGCCCCGATGGGGGTGATGCAGCTGGCCGGCGGCGCCCGTGAGTGGGCCTGGCAGCTGCTGGCCGGCGGCGATCTGGACACAGCCGCAGCTGCGGTCGAACCAGGGGCGGGCGGCTTGATTTTTTTGCCGTATCTGATGGGGGAGCGCAGCCCGTGGTGGAACCCGCAGGCACGCGGCGCTTTTGTCGGGCTGGCAGTGTCCCATGGCAGCCCGCAGCTGGCCCGTGCAGTGTTGGAAGGAGTTGCGCTGGGATTGCGCCAGATTCTCGACAGCCTGCGCGAGCAGACACCTGCCATTGAGGCGCTGCGCCTGATCGGCGGCGGCGGGCGCAGCCAGCTCTGGCCTCAGATCCTGGCAGATGTCTTGGGATTGCCAATTCACCTGCTGGCGCTGCCGGGGGAAGCGACCAGCTGGGGGGCAGCGGTCGCCGCTGGGGTGGGGGTTGGCCTGTACAGCTGGTCGATCGCAGCAGAGCGCAGCCAGGTCGTGCGCACGCTGGAGCCCAACCCTGCCTTGCAGCAGCGGTACGCCGAGCTGTTGGAGATTTTTACCGAGAGCTACCTGGCGCTGAGCCCGGTCTATGCACGGCTGGCGGCATGGCGAGGCACCTGAGAGCGCTGAATTTGTGGGACAGCAGATTTACTTCAGACAACACTTCAGACAAGATGCAGACGATCTGGGAAACGAGTCCACCTTGGGAGATATTTTTTCGACACTGACGCCGTGGCAGTGGGCCTGGGCAGCGCTGGGTGCCTATCTGGTTGGGATATCCAAAACAGGAATCGCCGGGCTGGGGATTTTTTCGGTGGCGATCTTTGCCAGCGCGTTGCCGGCTCGGGAATCGACCGGGATTGCGTTGTTGATTTTGATTGCCGCAGACATCGTGGCGGTGATCAGCTATCGCCAACAGGCAAACTGGCCACAGCTGGTGCGTCTGTTTCCTTGGGCTGCAGCCGGGATTGTGGCTGGCTTTCTGGTGATGGGGTGGATCGACGCGCTGACCACACAGCGGCTGATCGGCGCGGTTCTGGTGGCGATCGTGGCGATCCAGCTCTGGCGCCGGGCGCGTGGCCAGGTGTTGTTGTCGTTGGAGGCTGGGGAGAGGCCCCATCCGCTGTTGGCAGCGGGGACGGGGGTCAGCGCTGGCTTTACGACGATGGTGGCCAACGCTGCTGGCCCGATCATGGTCATCTATCTGCTCTCCATGCGGCTGCCCAAATATGTCTTCATGGGAACGACCGCATGGTATTTTTTTGTGATCAACCTGTTCAAAGTGCCCTTTTCTTACAGGCTGGGGCTGATCAACGCAGATTCGGTGCCGATCAGCATGTTGTTGATTCCGGCGGCGGTGGCGGGGGCGTTGACCGGGCGGGTTTTGATTCGGTGGATTGACCAGCAGCTTTTCGAGCTGTTGGCCCTTGGCATGACCCTGATCGCGGGAATTCGGTTGTTGGTGGCGTGAATGAGGGGGAGAAGGACAGGAGGAAAAATTGTATGCAGATAGTGGACATCCAGATTACACACCATCAGCTGCCGCTGGATCCGCCCTTTCCAGCTTCCTGGGACACGCAGCCACGGCGCCGATTTCCGGCGACGATCGTGCGTGTGCGCGACAACGAAGGGCGGACAGGCGTCGGTTCGGGGGACGCGATGGTCGGTTTTGCCGACTACGCCTCTTTGTTTATCGGGCAGGATCCTCGTCTGCTCGAACGCCATGCAGCCGTGTTGGATAACATCAGTTTTCATGCGGGCCGTTGCTGGCCGCTGGAGATTGCGCTGTGGGACCTGGTGGGCCAGATCGAGGGGCGGCCGCTCTGGCAGAAAGTTGGGGGGCGGGCAGACCGGCTGCAAGCCTATGCTTCTTTGGGGACCCACCGTACGCCCGCGGAGACTGTGGCGCTGGCCTTGCAGGCGGTCGCAGCGGGTTTTCCGGCGGTCAAGATTCGGTTTGGACGCCCTCTGTTGGAAGATGACCTGGCCGTGGTCGCTGCAGTCAGCGGTGCCCTGGCGGGCCGGGCCAGGTTGCTGGTGGACTGCAACCAGGGGTGGCGGATGCCTTGGGACACGCAGAAGCCCTGGAGTGATGCGCAGGCGCTGGAAGTTGCGCAGGAACTGGCACGGCATGGGGTCTATTGGATGGAAGAGCCGCTGCATCGGGCCGATTATGCGGGGATGGCGAAGCTGCGTGGGGCAACGGCGGTGAAGATTGCGGGTGGCGAGGGCACGCGCGAGATCTACGAATTTTATACCCTATTGGAGCGGGGCTGTCTGGATGTCTACCAGCCCGATGTGGTCTGGACCGGCGGCATGGTGCAGCTGCGTCAGCTGGCTTTTGCAGTGGCAGAGGCAGGCGCACTGTTTACGCCACATACCTGGGGCAACGGGATCGGGTTGCTGGCCAATCTGCACCTGACAGCTGGGACGGTCGGGGCGCCTTTTTTGGAATTCCCGTGGGATCCGCCTTTTTGGACAGTGGCCCGACGCGATTTCATGTTGATGGAACCGGTCGAAGTCGATCAGGCTGGCTGGCTGACCTGCAGCCATGCCCCTGGGCTGGGGATCGTGCTCGACGAAGAGCAGCTGGCCAGAACCCTGAGCGGGCGCAGCACCTACCAGTGACCTGCCAGGCGGCGTTCTAGCGTCCTGTGCCCCGATGGGGCGAAAACGCTGTCACTTGACGGGATGCGAGTAGAGGGGGTCCAAAATCAGCCAGCAGTCTATGCGGTGAGCGCCTGGCGAACGGGCAGATTCAGCGGTCGGGGAGGGGCTGGAGCAGCTTGCTGCGGTCGACAGCCTCGGCCCCAGCCAGCAGGTGGTTCCAAAGCAAAAAGCTGATGAGGCCGATCCCGACACCGAGCCAGAGGGTGCAGAAACGAACCACAAGAGCCGCGGCCGTGGCGGAGGCTGTGCTCAGGCCAAAGAGCCGGATCAGCCAGAAAACGGCGCTGCCTTCAAAGCCACCCAAGCCGCCGGGCAGCGCGACAACCGCTCCGATCACGGTGCTCAGGTTGAACACAAAGATGGCCATCCAAAACGTCTGCCAGCTCAACGGCGCTCCAAAACCAACCAGGACGACCCCGAAAGCGATCCCCGATGTGCCCCACGCCAGTAGACCGATCCCCAGCGCCCAGAGCAGCGGGCCGGGGCGGAACAGCACATAGCTGCTGTCGTAGATCGCGTACAGCTGGTCGGAAAATTTGCGGACCCCGGGAAGGTGGTGGGCCAGGGCCAGGGCGCGAAGTGCCAGCGGGCGAAGCTGGATCACGACGATCCCGGCGACAAAGCTGGCCAGCAGCAGAGCTGCCACCAGCTGGGCGCGCGGCTCTGGAAAGGCAACCAGCCCGAGGCTGGCCAGGATCAACATGGCAATGCCGTCGATGATGCGTTCGGAGAGGAGGATGGGCGCGGTCACCCGCATCGGCGTGCCGTCGATGTTTTTGACCATGTAGGCTTTGAGCAGTTCGCCCACCTTGCCCGGTGTCATCATCATCAGGCTGCCGATCCCAAAGATCCGGCTGCTGTCCCAGCGGGAGATCCGCACGCCAACCAGCTTCAACCAGCTCTGCCAGCGCAACAGACGGACGGCGTAGTTGAAGAGCGCCAGCCCCACCACTGCGGGCAGCCACTGCCAGGGAAAGGCATGCAGCGCCCCTTGCACCTCCTGGAGGTCGCTCCACAGCACCAGGAGCACATAGAGCAGCAGGGCACCTGCCAACGAATAGAAAAGCTTTCGGCGCAGATCAGCGTTCATCAAAAACAATTATAACAGCTGCTGCTCCCAAAGGCGAAGTTACGGGTAGAAGCCGCGCAGCAGAAGGGCTTCTTCGATGCGCCGGATCGCAATCATATAGGCGGCAGTGCGCAGGTCACAAAGGTGGCGCGTGGTCGTTCCGACCGCAACCTCCAGATTGTCGAGCAAGGTCCGTTCCATCTGGCGGCGGACTTCGCTCTCGTCCCAGAAAAAGGCCTGCAGGCTTTGGACCCATTCGAAGTAGCTGACCACGACGCCGCCGGCGTTGCAGATGATGTCTGGGATGACCAGGACGCCTTTGTCGGCCAGGATCTCGTCTGCCTCGGGGGTGGTGGGGCCGTTGGCCGCTTCCGCCACCACAGCGGCGCGCACCTGGGCGGCATTCTGGCGCGTGAGCTGACCCTCCAAGGCGGCTGGGACCAGGACGTCGACCGCCAAGGCAAGCAGCTCCTGGTTGGAGATCGCGTCGGCACCTGGGTAGTCGCAGAGGCTGCCATGTTCCTTGAGATGCTGCTGCAGATAGCGGGGGTCGAGCCCTCGCGCGTTGTAAACGCCCCCCGATTTGTCGCTGACGGCGACCACGCGCGCCCCGCGTTCGTACATCGTCCGGGCAGTCCAGCTGCCGACATTGCCAAAGCCCTGGATGGCGACGGTCACATCGTCCAGGCTGCGCCCGCAGCGTTGTTTGAGCAGCGCACGGGTGACGTAGGTGACGCCCAGCCCGGTCGCCTGTTCGCGTCCATAGGTGCCGCCGATCTGGACCGGTTTTCCGGTGACGATCGCCGGGATTGAGTAGCCACGGTGCATGGAATAGGTGTCCATGATCCAGGCCATCACCTGGGCGTTGGTCCCGACATCGGGCGCTGGAATGTCCCGCTCCGGCCCGATGAAGGGGCTGATCTCGGTGGCGTAGCGGCGGGTCATTTTTTCCAGCTCGCGCGGGCTCAGCGTGGCAGGGTCGACGATGACCCCCCCTTTGGCACCGCCGTAGGGCAGGTTCATCAAGGCACATTTCCAGGTCATCCACATCGCCAGGGCACGACATTCGTCCAGCGTGACGCTGGGATGATAGCGCAGCCCCCCCTTGGTCGGCCCTTTGGTCATGTTGTGGTGGACCCGAAAACCGGTAAAGATGCGAATGTGCCCGTCGTCCATCTGTACCGGAAAGTGGACGATCAACTCGCGCTGGCAGCTGCGCAGAGAGCGGTGAATTCCTTCATCCAGATGCATGAAGGCGGCGACCCGATCCAACTGGCCCAGCGCCACCTGGTACGCGCTGGCCTGCTCAATTTCTGGTTTGGGATCACACGGGGTGGCTTCGCCGTCGGCCGGGGTCGGCAGCACAGAAACGCTTGCATGGGGAGTGGACATGGTCACAATGCCTTTCTTGCCCTCAATCGGGGCCATTTTGCACTCCAGCGTTGGCCAGAAGGGAGGCTTGCTGTACACTGCTTACTCCTGATTCTATCAGATCCGCGGCGGTTTGTGAAGCCATCTCTCTGGCAATTTGCTGCTGGTTCGCACACATGCGTATAATAATCTGGTTTTGTTTTGTCAAATCAAACGTTGTCAAGCAACAGCAAGCAACGGAGGGTGTGTGGCAGGGGCGCTGCTTTCTGGGCCGCAAGGGTTCGGGAAAGGCGCACCACCGCTGCCGTTGTCATCCGGGTGGAGTCAGTGAATGCGTAACGCCAAGATATCTTTAGCCTTGATCGTTGTGTTGGCAGCCCTGGCCCTGTACATTGTGTTGCCGGTGCCCCATCCCCAGTGGCTGGTGCGCTCGGAGAATGCAGGCCAGCCGACGCCCTTGGAGCTCAAGCTGGGGCTGGATCTGCAGGGGGGCACCCAGGTGATGCTGGAGGCCGATCTCCCCGAAGGACGAGACCTTCAGACGGGGGCCATGGAGACCGCCAAGCTGATCGTCGAACGGCGTGTCAACAGCCTGGGGGTTTCTGAAGCGGTCGTTCAAAACCAGGGGGAAAACCGGATCACTGCCGAACTGCCCGGCGTCAACAACCCAGACCAGGCGATCGAGACGATCCGTTCGACCGGCCAGCTGGAGTTTGTCGACCCCCAGGGGCAGGCGCTGCAGCAGGGCATGATCATCAACACCACCAATAAACCGAGCGCGGTGCAGGACTACCTCACCTCCGCAGGATCGGACCCGCTGGCCACCCCATATGGCGAGACACTCTTCGAGACGGTCATGACCGGCGACGTGCTGCGGACTGCGATCGCCCGTCAGGATCAGTTCAACATGTGGGAGATCGGCTTCGAGCTGACGGGCAGTGGCAGCGAGCAGTTCTTCAACTACACCAGCGCCAACATCGGCCAGCAGATGGCGATTGTCCTGGACGGCGTGGTGCTCTCGGCGCCGACAATCCAGGCAGCCATCCGCGACCAGGGGGTGATCACCGGCCAGTTTGGCGAGCAGGAAGCCAATTCACTGGCAATTCAGATGCGCTACGGGGCGCTGCCGGTGCCGCTGAAGGTGATGGATGTGCGTTCGATCAGTGCGACGCTGGGGCAGGATTCGGTGCGCAGCAGCTTGATCGCCGGCCTGATCGGCATGGGGGCGGTTCTGCTCTTTATGATCCTGATGTATCGGCTGCCAGGCCTGCTGGCCGACGTTGCGCTGATCTTCTACGTCCTTCTCAACCTGGCGATCTACAAACTGGTGCCGGTGACGCTGACCCTGGCTGGAATTGCCGGGTTTCTCCTCTCGGTCGGCATGGCGGTCGACGCCAATATTTTGATTTTTGAGCGTCTGCGTGAAGAATTGCGCAGCGGACGCTCCCCCCGTCTGGCAGTCGAAGCCGGTTTCAGCCGTGCCTGGCCAGCGATCTTTGACAGCAACCTGACCACCCTGATCAGCTGTGCCGTGTTGTATGTCTTCGGCAACCAGTTTGGAGCGAGTATTGTCAAAGGCTACGCGCTGACGCTGGGGCTGGGTGTCCTTCTGTCGATGTTGACGGCGTATCTGGCGACGCTGACCTTCATGCGGATTCTGTTGGGCAGCCGTTCACAGCGTTCCGAGGCAGCCCGGGCGATCGTTGGCTACTGAGAGATTGGAGAGAATGCGATGTACTTCATCGTTGAAAAACGTAAAATCTGGTTTTTGATTTCGCTGATTTTGATCCTCCCCTCGCTGCTCTTTATGGCCTGGTCGGGGGCGACGCGCGGAGAGATTCTGCCGTTGAGCATCGACTATACGGGAGGCTCTGTCTGGGAGATTGGCTTCTCCCAGGCGGTGCAGCCGGCAGCGGTGCGCCAGGTCTTTGTAGACGCCGGGTACGGCGACACAACGGTCTTTACCGTCAACAACGACTCGACCGCCCAGATCAAGTTCAAACCGGTAGATGCTGCCGAAAAAGAGCGGCTGCGCCTGCTCTTGGAAGAAAAGTTCGGAGAATCGCAAGAACTGACCTACCGGAGCCTGGGCCCTGCCGTGGGGCGGGAGGTCAGCCAGGCCGCATGGGTTGCCTTGATTGCTGCCTCCTTGCTCATTTTGTTGTACATTGCCTGGGCCTTCCGCAGTGTGCCCCATCCATTCCGGTATGGGGTGGCTGCTGTGGTCGCCCTGGCACATGACGTGCTGGTTTCGCTTTCGTTTCTGAGCCTCATGAACCTGGTGGCTGGCTGGGAGCTGGATGCGTTGACATTGACTGCAATTTTGACGGTGATCGGCTACAGCGTCAACGATACAGTGGTCATTTTTGACCGGCTGCGTGAAAATATCCACCGCTACCGCAACGAGTCTCTGGCTGTTGTGGCCAACCGCAGCATCATCGAAACGGCGACCCGTTCGATCGGCACGCAGATCACCGTCTTTTTGATCGTCGTGGCAATCTTGGTGCTGGGCGGAGCGACGCTGCAGCAGTTTGTGGCGACGATGTTGGTCGGTTTCATCTCCGGGATGTACAGCTCCATTTTTACAGCCACCCCAATTCTGGTGGCCTGGGATGAGCGGTCGCTTTTCGACCGCAACGGCCAGCAAGTGAGCAGCCTCAAGGCGGCTGCGTAAGCGAACGGAGTGGCGTAGTTTCTGGCTGGCGCTGGCCGCCGCCTTGGGCTCCAGACGGCGAAGCAGAGCACCCGCTTCGCCGTTTTTGTTGGGCTGCACCTTGCCAACCCGGATGCTGCCCCTAGACGAGGTTCCATGAGCAAAGAACGACTGCAAAAAGTGATGGCGGCTGCTGGCATCGGCAGCCGTCGCAAATGCGAAGAGCTGATTGCCGCCGGGCGGGTCTATGTCAACGGCCAGGTGGTCCAGACGCTGGGCTCGAAAGCTGACCCGGCGCGCGACCAGATTGTGGTGGACGGCAAACCGCTCAAAGTGGTCGCGACCCACCACTACTACAAGCTCCACAAGCCGCGCGGTCTCCTCAGCGACAGCGAAGGGGGGGAACGGCGGACCGTGCTGGATCTGGCCCCGGCCGGGACTGGCCGACTGTTTCCGGTCGGGCGCCTCGACCTGCACAGCGAGGGGCTGATCCTGCTCACCGACGACGGGGAACTGGCCCACCGCCTGACCCACCCGCGCTACGAGCACCCGAAGACCTACTATGTGCTGGTCGAGCGCGTGCCGACGACGACGGCGCTGCTCACGCTGCGCCAGGGTGTCGAACTGCCCGAAGGGCGCACGGCCCCGGCAGAGGTCGAGGTGGTCCAGGAATTGCCCGCCGAACTGGCCCTCAGCCGCGGGCCGACAGAAGGGGTCTGGCTGCGCGTTGTGCTGCGCGAGGGAAAAAAACGTCAGATCCGCTCCATGACCGCCGCCGTCGGCTACCCGACGCTGCGGCTGGTGAGGTGGGCCTTGGGGCCGCTGACGCTGGGCAAGCTGGCGCTCGGCGAGTGTGTGCCCTTGACGCCGACTGAGGTGCGCGCGTTGCGCCTGGCTGCCGGGCTGGCTGTAGAGCGGGCCCCAGCCGCCAGCCCGCTCCCCCAGCGACCAGGCGCGCGCCCACAGAGCGCCGGCCGGGGGAGCGCTGGCCGGGGGAGTGCCGGCCGGGGGAGCGCTGGCCGGGGGAGTGCTGGCCGGGGGAGTGCTGGTCCCACTCGCGGGCTGCCCCGGCGCCCGCGCGCAGCGTAAAGCCGTCTGACCATGGCCGACACCAGACCGCTGTCTGCGGATCAAGAAAGAGAGCGAACGGCATTGTATCCAGCCATCGTTGCGATCGACGGGCCTGCGGCGTCGGGCAAGAGCACGGTCGGCTATGGGCTGGCCCGGGCTTTGGATTTTTTATTTTTTGATACAGGAAGTCTGTACCGGGCGGTGACCTGGGCTGTGCTGGACGGGGGAATCCTGTTGGGGAACGAGCCCGAGATCGGCCAGCTGGCTGGGGAGATCTGGATCGAGATCCAGCCGCCCCAGCCAGCCCCACAGGATGGGCGTCATGCCACCGTGTTGGTGGATGGGCAGGATGTGACCTGGCAGATTCGGGCTCCTGAAGTCGATCGAGCCGTTTCGACGGTGTCGGCCTATGCGGAGGTGCGGTCAGCGATGACGGACCGGCAGCGCCAGATCGCCCGCCGCTATGGGAGTGGGCAGGCTGAGCGGCCGGGCATTGTGCTGGTCGGCCGTGACATTGGGACTGTGGTGATGCCGGAGGCCCCGCTCAAGCTCTATATCGAAGCGACTGCGGCGGTGCGGGCGCAACGTCGCCACCAGGAGCTGTGCGAACAGGGCAAGGAGGTGGCCTACGCACAGGTGCTGGCCGACATCGAGCGTCGCGACCGCATCGACAGCGAACGCACACACTCGCCGCTGCGTCCTGCCGCAGATGCAGTGCGTATTGACAGCAGCGAACGCACAGCTGCCGAGACCTTGGCTGCGGCGTTGGCTGCGCTGCGCACCGTTTTGGCGGCCTGAGCGGCGACAAAGCAGGGCAATCTTTGGGGAAGTTCTGGTGAAATCTCTGTCGAGGCCCAAAAGAAGGGAGGTCGATGCTGTGGCCCAAACAATGCTGTGGCCCAAACAATGTTGACAAACGAGCAGCGTCTTACACTTTACTACTGGATGCTGCTCACGCGCAGCTTTGACGAGACGATGGTGGCGATGTGGAAGCAGGGGCGTGGTCTGGGGGGCACCTTTAGCCAGCGCGGCCACGAGGCGATCAGTGTCGGGGCCGCGTATGCGCTTGAACCGGGGGATGTGATCGCCCCGATGCACCGCGACCTGGGTGCCTACCTGCTGCGTGGGATGACGGCGGAGCGCATCTTCGGCAATCTGCTGGGGCGCAGCGGTGGGGTCTCGGCGGGTCGCGATGCCAACCTGCACGGCATGGGGGATCTGGGGCTCCAGATCATCGGCTTTATCAGCCATCTTCCCCATTCGATGGCGGTGTCGCTGGGGGCGGCGATGAGCTTTGTCTACCGATCGGAGGCGCGCGTGGCGCTCACCTTTACCGGCGATGGCGCCAGCAGTGCCGGGCTGTTTCATGAGACGCTCAACATGGCCGCCGTTTGGAATGCACCGTGGGTGGTGATCGTCGAGAACAACCTGTATGCCTATTCGACGCCGTTGGAACAACAGATGAAGGTCCCTGCGATCGCCGAACGGGCAGCCAGCTATGGGATGGCTGGGGTCAGTGTCGATGGCAACGAGGTGGAGGCTGTCTATGCCGTGACCTCTGCTGCGGTCGAGCGGGCTCGCTGCGGCGGTGGGCCGACGCTGATCGAGGCCAGGACGATGCGGATGTTGGGCCACGCCATCCACGACGGGGCGGAGTATGTCCCACGTTCCTTGCTGGAGAGCTGGGAAAAGCGGGATCCAGTGATGACCTATCGGGCGCGTCTGTTGGAGGCGGGGGTCAGCGACGAGGCAGTGCTTTCGGAGATCGCAGAGCGGGTTGCGGCAGAGGTTGCCGAGGCTGTGGCCCGCGCCGAGGCTGACCTGCTGCCCGACCCGGCCACGGTCGAGGCGGGGGTCTACGCAGAAGGGTGAGGCCATGGGGACAGGGAGCAACTTCGGGTTTGCCGACGGCGAACAGACAGGGGACTCGACGCGTGAGCTGACCTATATTGCCGCCATCAGCGAGGCGCTGCGTGAGGAGATGCGCCGGGATCCGAACGTGCTGCTGATGGGGGAGGACATCGCCGGCGATTTCGGCGGTGCGTTCAAGGTGACCAAAGGCTTTGAAGCCGAATTTGGCGCCCGCCGTGTGATCAATACCCCGCTCGCCGAGCTTGGGTTTGTTGGGGCAGCGACCGGAATGGCGCTGATGGGGCTGCGCCCGGTGGTTGAGATGCAGTTCGCCGATTTTATTTCTTCGGCGTTTGACAGCATTGTCCAGTTTGCGGCGACCGCCCACTATCGCTGGAAGGGGGCGGTACCTTGGGTGATCCGCGCACCGTCTGACGGTGGAATTCGCTCTGGCCCGTTCCACAGCCAGAACCCGGAGGCGTGGTTTGTCCATACGCCGGGGCTCAAGGTGGTGGCGCCGGCGACCCCCGCCGACGCCAAAGGGCTGTTGCTGGCCGCCATCCGCGACGACAACCCGGTGATTTATTTTGAAAGCAAACCGCTCTATCGCTCTTTGAAAGGCCCTGTCCCCTCGGGCGCCGAAGCCCTCCCCCTGGGAGAGGCCGCTGTTGTGCGGCCAGGTCGGGATCTGTCGATGGTCACCTACGGCGCCATGCTGCATCAGGCGCTTGCGGCGGCCCGGCGGCTGGCGGACGAAGGGATCGACAGCGAAGTGCTCGACCTGCGCACCCTCAAGCCGTTGGACCGGCCAGCGATCCTGGCGACGGCCCGCAAAACAGGCAAGGTGCTGGTCGTGCATGCCGCCAATCGGCTGGCTGGGGTCGGCGCCGAGGTCGCTGCGCTGGTCGCGGAAGAGGCCTTTGAGTGGCTGGACGCCCCGGTGCAGCGGCTTGGTGGGTTGGATGTGCCGGTTCCGTTCAGCCCTCCTTTGGAAGATGCCTACCGGCCCAATGCAGAGAAAATTTACGGGGCAGCGCGCAGGCTGGCGCTCTATTGAAAAGAGCTGGGCGGGCCTCCCTCGTCTGAGGAGGCCGCTGGAGGATGGCATGAACGCAATCGAAAGTTACCAACTGGTCAAGAGCTATCCTGGGCGTGGCGGGGCCGTACAGGCGCTGCGCGGGGTCACCTTCAGCGTGCAGCGCGGCGAAATTTATGCGCTGCTCGGCCCCAACGGGGCTGGCAAGACGACCCTGATCTCGATTTTGACCACCCTGCTGGCGCCGACCGCCGGGCGCGCAGCGGTGGCTGGTTTTGATGTGGTCACACAGAGCGCCGAGGTTCGCCGTCGTTTGGGGGTGACCTTTCAGGAGATCGTGCTCGACACCGAGTTGAGCGGGCGTCAGGTGCTGGACGTTCATGGCCGCCTCTATGGGCTTGACCACCCAACGCGCAA
This sequence comes from uncultured Chloroflexota bacterium, assembly GCA_903858085.1. Lineage (GTDB taxonomy): Bacteria > Chloroflexota > Anaerolineae > Caldilineales > Caldilineaceae > Caldilinea. Next base: position 29,677 of record CAIOHJ010000125.1, on the reverse strand, counting down.
AAGACGGATTGCGGCGCTGGCTGCGCTGGTCGAGCTCAGCGACGTGCTGGATCGCAAGACCGGCACCTATTCGGGGGGGATGAAACGGCGGCTCGAACTGGCGCGCGGCCTGCTGCCCTCCCCCCAAGTTTTGTTTCTGGATGAACCGACCCAGGGGTTGGACCCGCAGAACCGCGCCGGGATCTGGCGCTACCTTCGGCGACTGCGCGAGGAGGAGGGGATTACCCTGCTGCTGACGACCCATTCGATGGAGGAGGCAGAGTCGTTGGCGGACCGCGTCGGGATCCTCGACGACGGCGAGCTGCTGCTGACGGGCTCCCCGGCTGAGCTCATCGGCCAGATGGGAGCGGATGTTGTCACCCTTGCGGGTACCGGGGATGTGGGGCGCCAGTCCGCGTTGTTGGCAGGCCTGCCTTTTGTCACCAGCCTTGTGCACCATGTCGCCGAAGGGCCGCTGGGCGAGCCGTCGATCTGCTTTCAGATCGGGGTGGACAGCGGCGAGCGTCGGCTGGCAGAGCTGATCGCCGCCACACTGGCGGCAGGTTTTGCGATCCACCAGGTGGCCATCCACCGTCCCAGCCTGGGGGATGTCTTTTTGGCCTGCACGGGTGAGCAGCTGCGGGATGGCTGAGAGAAAGGGAGCCTGGGCAGGGCTGCGGGGGCTCTGGCCAGAGCTGACGATCCTGGCGGTGGCTGTGTGGACCCGTCTCTGGCAGCTGGACTACCATTCTTTCTGGTTTGACGAAGCCGTCAGCTTGAGGTGGGCCCGCTCGGACGCCGGCTATCTCTGGCAGAGCACGCTGCCGTTGATCCAGGACAAGCATCCGCCCGGCTATTATCTGTTGCTGCATGGCTGGATCAACCTGCTCGAACCGTTGGGGTTGGCGTACAGCGACTGGGCGCTGCGTCTGCTGGGGGGGCTGCTTGGGGTTTTGACGGTAGTGGGTCTGTGGCTGCTGGCCCGGAGGCTCAGCGGCCGTTCTGTGGCGCTGTTGGCAGCAGCATTGACGGCGCTTAGCCCGGTGCTGGTCTGGTACAGCCAGGAGATGCGCATGTTTCAGCCTGCGACCACGGGGATTGTCTGGGCGGGGTATGCGCTGCTGCGTGGCTGGCAGGGGCAGCGGGCGCTGACCCGTCTGGGGTGGTGGGCGCTCTGTGTCGGCGCGTTCACATTTGCGTTGTACAGCTATCTGTTCAGCGCGTTCGTGCTGCCGGCTGCCGGGCTGGCGTTGGTCGGGCTGTGGGTTGCTGAGCGGCAGTCGCGCGCAGTGGCGGGCGCTGCCGGTGGCTGGCGTCGTCTGTTGGAGGGAGGGGGGGCGCTGACGGTGACTCTGCTGCTCTTTCTGCCGCTGGCGCACAGCGCCTGGGGAGTCAACGCCAGCGAAGGGATGCCGGGTGTGCCCTACGAGAATTTTGGGGCACAGCTGTTGCGGCAGCTGCAGGTGATGACACTCTGGCGGGCGCCCTGGCTGACGGCAGCGGTGGCGCCCTGGCTCATGACCTGGCTGGCCCTGCTGCTGTTGGCAGGTCTGCTCCTGCGTGCTGGCCGAGGGGGCGACGACCAGCTCTGGCTCTGTCTCTGGCTGGGGGGGCCCCTGGCAGTCGGTGGCGCGCTGCTGGGGGCCAGCGACACGGTATTTGCGGAAGACCGCTATTTTTTGTTTCTGGCCCCTTATGTGCTGTGGGCACTTGCGCGCGGCGCGGTTGCCGTGGGGCTGCGCTGGCGCCCCGCCGGGTGGGCTGCCGGTGCGGCCACGGTGCTGCTGGTGGCAGGGGCATTGCCGGCGCTGTGGTCGCCGGAGCGGCTGCGCGAGGATTGGCGGGCCGCCGCGGCCTATCTGGCCGGCTACCAACAACAGAGCCCGGGCCTGACAGCGGCTGCGTTCAGCCATGCTGAATACACCAACATCGCGCTGCGCTGGTATCTGCGGCAGTGGGTGGACGAGCAGGAGCTGCCGGTCTTTTACCCGTATACGGGCAGGGTGGAGCCGGGCCAGCGTGCGGAGGTAGAGCCCCCGGTGCGCGGGCTGGAAGATCTGGGGATGGCCACGCTCTGGCTGGTGCAGAGCCATCTGGAGGGTGTCGACAGCGAGCGTGTCGTGGAAGGCTGGCTGGACCAGCACTTTCCGGTGGTGACCGAACAGTACCCGGCTGGGATTCAGGTGACCGGCTATGCCCTGCGCCATCGTTTTGCAGAAGTGCCGCCCTTGGCCGATTCGGCGAGCTGGGTCGACGTCGAACTGGCGCCAGGGCTGCGTCTGCTGGCCTGCGAGGTGACCACCCCTCTGGTGGCTGCCAGCGATTTTCGGATGCACCCTCCGAGTGGGTGGGTGCATGTGCGGCTCTGGTGGCAGGCGACGGCGGCTGTCGAGCAGGCGTACATGCCCGACGTGCAGCTGGTCGGGCCGGAGGGGGTGTGGGGCGAGCGACTTTACCGGGACGGTGAAATTTTGCGCCGTGACCCGCCGTCGCAGTGGCCTGTGGGCAGCGTGGTGCGCGATGAAGTCGATGTCAACCTCAATCCGGCCACCCCGCCGGGCAGCTATCCGCTGCAGGTCAGGCTGCGCGACCCGGCCGGGCAGGAGGTCGGGGAGCCGGTGGCCTGTGGGAGCGCCCGTGTGCTCCCCCCTTGAAGCAGTGCTCCTGAACCAGCGCTCCGCCGGGGAACGAGTTTATTCGGACGGGCGGGTGGTCAGCTCGTTTTCCAGCTGGGTGATGCGTTCTCCCTGGGTGACGATCAATTCGGCCAGGAAGCCGACCAGGATGAGGAGCACGCTGAGGATGGCGGCGATGCCGGCGGCCAGAAAGATCGGACGTTGCTGTGTCGCTGTGAACACATAGAGCAAGAACAGATAAAGAAAAACCAGGGTGCTGCCGACCAGCCCGGCGAGTCCCAACCCCCCGAAAAAACGCATGGGGGCTTCGCTGAACGTGAGCAGAAACTTCAAAACAAGCACATCCAAGAAACTTTTGGGAATTCGTTCCCAGCCGAACTTGCTGCTGCCGGCCGGGCGGGGCTGGTAGAAGGTGGGGACTTCTCCGATGCGAAAACCGTTGTGGGCCGCGATCATCAACAAAAAGCGGTGCCAGTCGCTGCGCAACGGGGGGAAACTGGCCACGACCTCACGGCGCATGGCTTTGATCCAGTTGCCGTCGTGCACGTGAACGCCAGCCAGCTGTGCCATCACCCAGTTGTAAATTTTGCTGGCCAGAACCTTGCGGTCGCGACGTCCCTGGCGCCAGCCGGCGACGACGTCCAGATCCGCCCTCTCCAACGCGTGCACCAGCACCGGCAGGTCGAGCAGCGGGTCTGACTCCAGATCGGCTGGGATCAAAATCACAAGCGCACCGGAGCTGGCGCTGAACATCTGCTGCAAGGCGGCAGTCATGCCGCGGCTGCGGCGGCGGGTGAAGACCCGCAGCGAGGGGTACTGCGTTCGCAGGGTGGCCAGAATGGCCCCGGTGCGGTCGGTGCTGCCGTCGTCGACGACCAGGACCTCACCGCTGCACCCCAGCTGTGCGAAGGCCTGGTAGGTTCGCTCGACCACCGTTGCGATGGTGGCCTCTTCGTTGCGGGCTGGCACCACGACCGAGATCGCAGGGGGCGGGCCGGCGTGCAGGGGGTGGCTTCTGTGCATGTCGTTCATCGCTGGCCAAAGAAAGCAGCAATGGCCGCCACCACAGCATCTTGCTGGGCTTCGGTCATCTCTGGATAGAGGGGCAGGCTCAGGCAGCTCTCGGCCACCCTCTCGGTCACAGGCAAGTCGCCACGTCGATAGCCCAGGTCGGCGTAGGCTGGCTGCAGGTGGAGTGGGGTCGGGTAGTGGATGCCAGCCCCGATGCCGCTCTGCTGGAGCGAGTCGAGCAGGGCATCGCGCGGCTGCGTCCGCACGACATACAGATGCCAGACTGCCTCGGCGGCCGGGTCGACACCGGGCAAGGTCAGCCGCTCTGCCAGCGGGGCCAGCCGTTCGCTGTAGCGGGCGGCAAGGCGTTGGCGGGCAGCGGTCCAGGTCGGGAGATGGGGCAGCTTGGCGCGCAGAACAGCGGCTTGCAGCGTGTCGAGCCGTTCGCCGTAGCCTTTGATCTCATGCAGGTATTTGGAACGGCGTCCATGGTTGCGCAGCAGAGCGACCTCTGCTGCCAGCTGGGGGTCGTCGGTGGTGATGGCGCCGGCATCCCCGTAGGCACCCAGATTTTTGCCTGGATAGAAGCTGAAGCAAGCTGCATGGCCGAGCGAGCCGACCGGGCGCCCGTGCCAACGGGCGCCGTGGGCCTGTGCGGCATCTTCGACGACGACCAGGTCGTGGCGGGCGGCGATGGCCAGGAGGCGATCCATGTGGGCAGGCTGGCCATAAATATGTACAGGCAGGATCGCCCGGGTGGCGGGGGTGACAGCTGCCGCCACCGCCTCTGGGTCGAGCGTATAGGTGACAGGATCGATGTCGGCGAAGACAGGGCGAGCGCCGGTCGCACTGATCGCCTCGGCGGTGGCAATAAACGTGTGGGCGCTGGTGATCACCTCGTCTCCTGCGCCGATCTGGCAGGCCCGCAAGGTCAATTCCAAGGCTGCTGTCCCGCTGGCGACCCCGACGGCATGGCGGGTGGCGCAGAAGGCAGCAAATTCGATTTCAAAGGCCTGTACCTCAGGCCCCATGATAAAGGCTGCGCGTTCGACCACCGAGCGGATGGCCGCGTCGATCTCTGGGCCGATGGCAGCATATTGTGCGGACAGATCGACCAATGGAACAGCGTGTGTCATGGCAAGCAGACCCATCTTGAAGCGCTCAAAAAGAGGCGGAGCGGAGCCGCTCCGCCTCTTTGGAAAAACCTGATTGGGTTGCATTGTACTGTAGAGAAGTGCCAGGGACAAAGCTGGCAGGTACCTGCTCAGGCATAGAAGCCTGCTGAAGGCGCGCTGAACAGGCCGCACCCGGCAAGGCAAGCGAGTTTACAAAACGACCGGCTCTCCGAACGCTGTGGATCGAAACCTCAGGGGAACGATTCAGCAACCAGCGGTTGGCGGAAGAGTTGGCGGCGACGCAGGAAGTAAACCGTTCAGAGCCCCGACCGTACCGGCGGGGTGGCTGCAGGGCGGGCTATTTGTAGGGCGAAGGGACACTTCGCCCTCTTTGTCTATGCCGACCCAATTCCCCGCCAGCGCAGTCATCCCGGCGACGACAGCGTCTTCACCGGGAACGTGTGCGATAGGGATCTCTTCGCGGCCAGGCGGAGCGGTTCCATGTCCTTCTTCTGACCGATTTTGACAACTGCAATTCAGCAGGCTTCTCTGCCTGAGCAGTTACGTTGGCAGAACGGTCAGTGGGCCAGTGGCAGACGTTGGCGGGTCTGCGCGACATCGCGGCGCACCTGGTCGAGCTGTTGGCCAAGACGATTCAGTTCGGAGGCGACCGCGACACGCTGATCGGGCTGACAGAGAGCCAATCTTTCCTGGAGCTGTCGGTGCTGATGTTCGAGCCGTTCGAGCTCCACCTGGTAGGAGGCGGGTTCGCGCGTGTAGCCGATCTGCAGGATCTGTGCAAAGCTTTCCTCGTCGACCAGGGCTTCGTCCATCTGTTCGAGCTGGCTGCGGTTGGCCAGCAGCCAACGACGCAGATATTCGTTGCCGACAGCGAGCTGGTCGTAGATCCGGCGGAGATGGCCGAGTTTTTCCATCCCCCACAGATAGGTGCGGATCCGCTGGGGGTCGGCGTCGGCCAGGTCGGCCAGCAGCTCTGCTTCGGTGGTGAGTGTATGTTGGCCCACCAGGAGCAGCAGGCGCCGTTCCAGACGGGTCATCTGCTGAAAGTCGATCAAGAAAAAACCGGCGAGCAGGTGGTCAGGATCCAGATCTTCGTCGGTGGGGGCCCGCAGAAATCCCTGGCCGCCGCTGTCTTCGCTGTAGAGACGTTGGCAGAGGAATTGGATCAGGTAGGGGTGGCGGTGGGTGTGCAGAAGAATCTCTTCGAGAACTGCTCTGCTGGCGTGCACGTGGCGCGGGGCCTGGCGCTGTTCGACGAGGGCAACGGCCGAGTCCGGGTCCAGACTCCAGAGGTTGACCATGTTGAAGCCGAAGAGAAAGGGGCTGGTGGGCCACTCTGCGGTCACAGCGTTGAGTTGAATCAGCAATTTGGTCGAGGCCAGCATCGTTTTGAGCGCAGGGTCCTGTAGCGAGCGGCGCAGACGTGCCAGCCAGGCAGCTTCGTTGCGGGCGATCTGAATGAGCACTTCGGCCTCGTCGATCAGCAGGAGCAACCGCTGTCCTCGGCTGTGGAGGATCCGGGCCAGCCGGCGCAGAATCAGCAGGGCGTCCAGCCCTTCCCATTCGGCGACAGCAATCCCGAGTGCGCTGAAGCGGCTGCTGGCATCTTCGAGGGCCAGGAAAAGTTCGTCGGAGAGCGCCTGGCTGCTTTCACAGCCTTGCATATCCCAAAAGAGAGGCACCAGCTCGCTGTCGGCAGAGTCGGTCAGCATCTCCAGCTGACGCAGCAAGGAGGTCTTGCCCATCCGCCTGGCGCCTACGATCCAGGTGGCGGTGTCTGGTGTGTCGAGCAGGTAGTCGAACAGCCGTTGGCGGCCATAATGGCGGCTGCCGTTGACCCACCGTCCGACGATGTAAGGGATTCGCATTGGAGTCACTCTTGTTCAGCCTTTGCCTGTGGAGGGCTGTGCCGGGAAGATGTTGGAAGCCATCAGGGGCTCTGCGGCCGCTGCAGGGGCAGTTGGCTGTCCCAAAAGAGGGATGGATTGGATGGTGGCGTGTGCGACCTGTGCGTCGCGATAGGTGATTCGACGGCGTTTGTGGCGCAGCATTTCGTTGACAGCCTCCATGCCATATTGTTGGAGCCGGTAGGGGCGCCCTTCGCTTTGGGCGACGATAAACTCCAGGGCTGCCGGTTCGTACAGGTAGTAGCCGCGCACCGGCTCGACCAGCAGCAAGGTTGCCTCCTGTGGGGTGAAGGGTTGGATGGAAATTTCGTTGAACAGATTGAACCAGGGGCTCTCGACCCGTTCCCATTCCTTGTTGATTTCGACCCCGGCGACCACAGCGCCCAAAGAAACAGCAAACTCGCGCATAAAAATTCGTCGCAGCTGCTGCTGGATCAGGTGGTTGAAGCGGCTCAGTGTATCCATCTCGTCCATCAGCAGGATCAGGCGGAGCTGGCGGTTGGGCGAGCGCTGAGCGCCGTACGCTTCCAGCAGACGGAGAATCTGGCGCAGGTCGCGGCTGAACTCGCGGTCGGAGTAGAGGGAATCGGGAAGGCTGTGGTAGAGCAGCCGTTCCAGCGTGGCCGTGGAGGCAAGGTCGAGGTGGTCGAGCGCGGCGACATGGTGGGCGATCTCCTCGATCAGCAGGTGAAAAAAGGAATTTTCTGTGGTGCCCTCGAGATCGATATAGAGTGCGACAAACCAAAAATCGTGGTCTTGGATCTGGCGCAGGGTGCTGGCCAGCTGGTACAGGAGGGTGGTTTTGCCGATTCTGCGCTCGCCGTGGATCATGATGCTGTTGTTGTGCAGGGTCGACACGATGCGTTGCAGCAGGGCATGGCGCCCGAAGAACATCTCTCCGCGGCGCACCGGTTCGCCGCTGATATAGGGGTTGTAGCCGCGTCGGACGGCTTCGCCGACCCGACGGCGGTGCTGCCAGATCTCAACGCTCACAAACCCAAACCCGAAGAAGGTCAGCAAACTGGAAATCACCAGCAGCTGAACGGCCTGTGTCTCCATCCGCCCGAGCAGGGGGATCGTCAGGTAGGTGGGGGCTGGGGTAACCGTCAGCTGTACGGAGTGGATCGCCGAGCGGTTGAAGGCCTGGTCGCGCACCATATAGTCGAGCGTATAGCTGCCGGGGGCAGGAAAGGTGAGATGGCGGCTGCCTCCTGTTGTCGGTTGCCAGGGGGGGACATTGGACGAACTGTCGCGGAGGCGGGTGAAGATCTGCAGCCGGGCCGGGCTGGTCTGGAGGTCGCCGTAGATGAAGGTGAATTCTACCGGGAGATCGGTGGTGGTGAACAACGTCTCCTGTCCGGCGTTTGTCTGGGTGCCGGTGGTGGTGTGGAGCTGGATCCAGGGGGCGCCACGTTCGGGAACATAGTAGGCCAGCCCGCGGTCGCCGCCGAACCAGTAGACGCCCTTGGCATCGCGTGCGATCGCCCGAATGGCGCCGGACTGCAGACCGTCCTGGCTGTCAAAGCGGATGACATCGTTGAGTCCGACCCAGGTGAGGCCGGTTTCGCTGCCGACCCAGATGGAGTGGGTGGCTGGGTCTGAGAACATCGCAAAGATGGGTTCGTCGCCGAGGGTTGCGCTTGTTTTGACCTGTGCCCACGCGCCATTCGCATAGCGGTAGATTCCGTAGCCACTGAAGGCGGCCAGCATGTTGCCTGGGCTGGAAGTTTCTGGCTGCAGCGCCGTGACCGGCGCATCGGGGCGGAGGTTGCCAGCGGCCGAGAGTTTTTGCCAGTTGCCGTCGATGCTGCGCCGCCACAGCTGGCCTGTGCTGCTGGCGACCCAGAGCCGGCCGACCGAATCAAATTCCAGCGTGCTGATCGGTGTTCCTTGCAGGAGGGCTTCAAATTCGAGCGACTGGGTGGCAAAGAGAAAGCGGGCGATGCCGTTGACGGTGCCGATCCAGAGACCGAGGGCATCGGCGCGCAGCGTGCTGGCGGGTGTCATCGCCAGGGTACGCAGGGTCGGGGGGCTGTACCAGCGCTGGTCGGAAAAATAGGCGACTCCGCGGTCGGTGGCTGCCCAAATGCGGCCGCTCTCATCCTCTTCCAGGGCAAAGAGGGTGTTGCCGGGCAGCCCTTCTGTGCCGGGCAGGTATTGCAGGGGAGGGCGATAGCGGTCTGCGCGCATCTGGATTCCTTCGTCGCCGATGGCTGTCCAGAGCTGGCCCAGGCGGTCGAAGATCATGTCGTAGACGGGCAACGCATCCAGGCGGTTGTCGATATTTTGGAAGGCCCAGGGTTGGTAGCGGTAGACGCCGACCGAGGTGGCGAACCAGACAGAGCCGTCTGCGTCGAGTGTCACACCGCGCACTTCGTCTGCCGTGAGGCCATCCTGGGCAACTCCTCCCCAGCTGCGCATGCTGGCGATTTCGTGGTCGACCAGGCTGAACTGAACAGCGCCTGCTCCATTGGAAGCCACCCAGACGCTGTCGGAGCTGTTGCCGTTGATGGCTGTGATCTGGGCAAAATCGCCCCCGAAGGGGTAGGAATAAAAGATGGCCTGATCGTTTGGGATCTGGTACTCGACGAGGGTGGTTGGGGAGGCGATCCAGAGGTGATCGGGGGTTTCTGCCCAGAGCGCGGTGATGGGGCCCTGGAGTGGAACTCCTTGTTCGTCGTGCAGCTGGGGGATCTCTGCGCTGGTGAGGTCGGCAGTCAGCTGCCAGAGCGTCTGGTCTGTGCCGACCCACAAAAAATCATCGTTGGCGGCGAGGGCCAGCACGGGGCGGTTGCCGATGGCGGGGACTGGCTGGGTTGTGGAGTCTTTGTAGGCCAGCAGGCCATCGGCCGTCCCGATCCAGAGGGTGCTTTCGTTGCTGGCCAGCTGATGGATAGCGGTTCCCACCGTCTGTTCGACCTGCCAGCCTGCCCCTTCCTGCCAGCGGACCAGCAAGCCGGAGGCGGTTCCTGCCCACAAAGTGTCGGCGGTGGCCACCAGGGCGGTGACCCGGCCCAAGGGGATTGGGGCGGGGGGGCCGGCGTTTTGCTGGAGTGCTTCTGTAAAGGATTGCCAGCGGCCATTGTAGCGGCTGATGCCGTTGGCGGTGGCGACCCAGATGGCCTCCTGGTAGAGGGTGATGGCCAGCGTGTCGTTGGAATTGAGCCCATCGGGGCGGCGGAAGATGACCCAATGGCGGTCGGAGAGCGACTGGGCCATTGTGGGGGAAGCCAGACAGAGGAAGGCAAAGAGGGCCAGCATCCCTGAGTACCAGAGTGGGAGATTGGTGAGCCGTCTGCAGAGAGCAGAGAATGGATGGCAGCGATGAAGCAGCGATGAGTGTGGCATAGCTTCAGCTGCTGACTCCCCCAAAAAACAACGCCTTGCCCTCCGCACAGGGATGGGGTTGTGGGACGAACCAACAGATGCAAGTCTGTTCGTACAATCGAGGCGCTGTTACGCGGGAGCCTGGCTCCTTTGGGTGGCGTACAGCTTGCTTAAACAACTCCTTTTGAATCAACAAGCAAAACAGTTGCTAAAAGTTTCTTACATTGACATAGTATAACAGAGATGTGAATTATTGTCAATACATTGGGTACAAAAAAGCAGGCAAATTTGTATGAATTTTGCAAAATGAGACAAAAGTCGTAGGAATTTGTTACTTTTACCCGGTGAGCAAGCTGTGTCGGCTGTGGTATACTGTCGATACAGGTACAAAATACAGGTGCAAAATACAGGCAGGAAGTTTGCTTTTTCGAACGACGGGGGCATGAGTTGGTTCGATCCCTTGAGTGCTTTACATCATTGTCGTCAGCATTGGAGCCAGTAAAGAGAAAAGGGGCTGAAATGGGCAACAGCGTGTGGGGGCGTTGTGCAGGTTGGGCAGAACGCTGTTTGGCGGTGTTGGTTTTGCTGTTTTGTGGGTTTTTGTGGGGGGGGAGTGTGGGGGGAGTGCAAGAGGTGTGGGGGGCTTTGGAGCAGACCTCCTCCTGTTCGAGCGCTTTTCACCGGGTGCGGGCGGGGCAGACGTTGGCCTCGATCGCTGCTGCCTACGGCACGACGGTGCATCGGATCGTCGGCTGCAACCGGCTGGCTACCTACACACTCTATGTCGGGCAGACGCTGCGTCTTCCGGCCCGTTCTGTCACTCGCCCTTGAAGGGGGGGCTCAGCGGGCGAGCAGGATCTTGGCCCCCTCCTGGCGCAGGCTTCGTTCGCCGGCATCTAGCACTTTGAGCACGCGCAGCCCATTTTCGCCGTCGGTCAGGGGGGGGCTTCCGGTCCGGATGCAGTCGATCCAGTGTGCGCATTCCATCTGCAGCGGTTCGTGCAGGTCGAGGCGTGGGATCAGAATATCGCCGCTGTGCAATTTGTATTGGAAGTCGCCGTAGGTGACGTCTCCTTTGCGGAAGGCGCCTTTGTCGTAGATGCGCACCTTCCCTTCGGTGCTGACATCGTCGTAGACGACCATTTTGCGGCTGCCGACCACGGTCATCTCGCGTGTTTTGCTGGGGTCGAGCCAGCTGGCGTGGACATGGCAGAGGAGGTTGTTGGGAAAAAAGAGGGTCAGAAAGACGACATCTTCGACGCGGCCATTGAGGCAGCTGGCCCCCTGGCAGCGGACTGCCTCTGGCAGCTGGCCCAGCAGATAGAGGGCGATCGAGATATCGTGTGGGGCGATGCTCCAGAGTGCGTTGACGTCGCTCTGCACGCGGCCCAGGTTGACGCGTCGGCTGTAGAGGTAGAAGATCTCGCCCAGTTCGCCGCGTTCGATCAGCGTTTTGATATAGCGGACGGCGGGGTTGTACTCGAAGACATGGCCGACCATCAGGGTCAGCTGCTGTTGTCGGGCCAGTGCGATCAGTTCGGCTCCTTCATCGAGGTCCATGGTCAGCGGTTTTTCGACCAGCACATGTTTGCCGGCTGCGAGCGCGTCGCGTGCCAGTGTGAAGTGGGTGCGGGCCGGGGTGGCCACGACGACCCCAGCCAGGGCTGGGTCGGCGAGGATCTCCTCCAGCCGGGCAGCGGTGGCACAGCCGTAGCGCTGTTCGGCCTGGGCGCGGGCGGCCGGGTTGGGGTCGACCACATAGGCCAGTTTGACGCCGGCCAGTTGATGGAAGTTGCGAGCAAGATTGGGGCCCCAGTAGCCGTACCCGACGAGGGCGATGGAGAGGGGGGCAGAGGTGGGGTGGAGCATGGGCAGCGCTTTCCTTCCTGGCACGATGAAAAAGGTTGTTGTGCGGCCACCTGTGCGGCAGGCTGCCGCGGGTCAGTGGAAGCAGGGGGCGATTTCCAGGGTTCGCACCCCTGCATAGACGGCGGGCCCATCGATGGCTGCGCCGACGGTGACGGTGGCCGGGTGCAGCAGGGCGGCTGCTTCGAGGGCGCTGCCTGGTGCTGCGCCGACTGCGCCGACAAAGGCATGGCTCCAGCGCAGCTGGCCGCGCAGGTCTGTCTCAACGCCGATTTTCCGCAGTGCCGCCACTGCTGTTTCGTCCAGCTGCAGGCTGGCTTCGTCGCTGACCGCTCCGGCCACCAGCGTGCCTTTCTCCCACTGCGCCAGCCAGTTCGCCAGGGCACCCGAAGCTGTCGGGTTCCCTGACGTGTCGAAGTGGGCTGCGGCCAGCACCTTGCCTTGGGGGTGGATGGCGACCAGGTGGTATCCCCGTTCGCTGCCGGCGTAGTCGTAGCCGTCTACAAAGATCTGGGCAAAATCGCCGACCTCTTCTCCGGCGCTGCGGACCCCGATCCACTCTGTTGCTGGCAGTCTGGCCTCGCTGCTGCCGATCTGCCAGGCCGCTTCTCCGGTCGGCTGGCGGGTCTGTCCTGCCGGGTGCGGGTTGTTTTCCAGGTGCAGGACAATGCGGTCGACCGGCGGGGCTTTTGTCCTGGCGGGCATCTCGACCTGCACGCGGTGGGGGTGTTGTTCGACGGGCAGGAGCGTCTGTCCGTTGACTTCCAGCCGTTGCAGCGCGGTCAGGTCGGGGCCGGTGAGGGTCAGCCGGGTGCAGGTTGCTGGCAGCGGGACCAGCAGCGCTGGAGAGGGGCGGATGGCATAGCGGACCCCATCGGTGGGGGGCAACGTGGCCCAGCCTTCGGCCAGGTAGAGGGGGGCCAGGTCGCTGTCCAGCTGCACGGTGCGGGTTGGCGGGAGGGGGGGGGCTACTACCCGGTACATTGTGGTCGTGGCGGCAGCGCCGCTCCAATCCAGCCCTTGCCAGCGGGCGACCTCGACGAGCGGCAGCACGTCGTGGAGGAAGTGGAGCAGTTCGGGGGGGGCCTTGTCTTCGTGGACGACCACGTGGCGGATGCCCAGTTCGGCCAGCACCTGGGGGGCGAGCGGGCGATTGCGGGCCACCAGGCGGTGGTATTCTTGGGCAACGACGGCCTGGAGATGGGGGCGGTCGGCGTTCATCAGCGCGATCAGGTCGCCCAGCAGGGGGGCCTGGGTGAAGTATTGGAATTTGAGTTCGGGGTTGCGGCTGGTGTTGCCGCCCAGACGGCGCAGGCCATGGGCTGTCTGCCACCATTGCTGCAGCATGATCAGCAGATCGGAGCGGCCCAGGACACGGGCGCCGTTGCGCCAGCCTGTGGGCAGCTCCAGCAGGGCACTCTCTCTCCCGGCGTTCTCTCCCCCGGCGTTCTCTGCGGCCAGCTGCTGGTAGATCGGGGGGATGCGAAAGTCGGTGAGCGGCAGCGGGAGTGCCAGGTGTTCGAAGAGGAAAAGGAGGAGGAGCCCGGCGGACAGCCCAAAGCGGATCCGGCGTTGGGTCGGGAATTTGGCGAGCAACCAGCGCAGACCAAAGCCGGCCAAAGGGGCTGCTGCGGCCAGCAGCATCACGCTGTAGCGGCTGGGGTAACGATTTCCGCTGAAAAAGGGGAGCTGGCTGACCAGCGCAAAGGGGCCTGGGATGCCTGTGTCGGTGCCCGCCCAACGCACGCTGGGCCCAAGTGTGAGCGCAAAGAAGAGCAACAGGGCGCTGCCCCAGAGACCGGCCAGCGGGCGGGTCGACCGCTGGCGGGCCAACGACCAGAGGCCGAGCGCGCTCAGCGCGGTGGCTGTGTACCCGACAAAGATCTGTTGTCCTTTGTCGTTGGGAAAGGGGAGGGTAGCCACCCAGCTGCCCCAGAGCGGATGGAGGCGGGTGGGGAGCAGATAGCCCAGGAGGTCAGCGCTGAACAGGTCGGCAAAGCCCCCCCCGCGGTCAAAAAAATTGCCTTCGCTGCGCAGATCGGGCAGCATGGCCCCGAGGAGGGGGAGCGCGCCGAGCAGCACCAGGGTGGCCAGCAGCAGATAGGGGAGCGAGAGGTCGAGCCAGTGTTGCCGGAGCCTTCGTCTTGCGAGCCAGAACTGCCAGAGCCAGAGCAGCAGCAGGCTGATGGCCAGAAAAGAGGCGTAGGTCAGCTCTGCCCAGAGCTGCAGGGTGATAAAAAGGGCTGCCATCCCAGCGGAGTAGAGGCGTCGGCGGCAGCTCTCCTCCGCGAGGGGGGATGCCATTCGCAGCAGGTAGAGCAAGCTGAAGGGGATCCACTGGCTGCTGGCAATATTGAACTGGCCCAGGCTGGCGTAGAAGAGTTTGGAGGAAGCGAACCCGTACAGGAGGCCTCCCAGCAGGGCGGCGGCGACCCAGCCGTGTGGGGGGGAGGGGGCCATCCACCGGCGCTGGTCGAGGACGAGCAGAAAGGCGCCCAGCGCGCTCAGCACGAACGAGGAGAGCAAAAGCAGGTTGTTGGCCACGATCAGGGAGAAGCCGAACTGGAGTGGCAGGCTCAGAAGCCCGTTGAGGGGGGTCAGGGTGTAGAAGGCCAGGTTGATCTGGATCGGGTGGAACATCCAGCCGACGTGAAAAATATCGGGATTGGCCTGGTTGACCAGCCTTTCTCGGATCCACCAGAGATTCCAGGCGAGGGCGGGGTTGTCGATGCCGTCGCCGGCGGTGTGTGTTGTCCAGTGGGCGGCCAGCGGCCAGGTCAGTCCGAGTGCCAGGAGGAGCGCGACCCCGAGCAGGCCCAACGAGGGGCGAAGGCGGCAGGCAAGCAGCGTGCGCATCGTGGATCAGCGGGTGGCTGGGGCGGCCGTCGGTGCAGGCTCTGCCGCGGGGGTGGCTGGCAGCTGCATCTGCAGCTGTTGCAGCAGGAAGCCATAGCGCATCTTGCTGATCACCGTCAGCTGAGGGTTGTCTGTTTCGGCGAGGCGGGCGGCCTGGTCGAAGGCGTCGAGTGCGGCGTTGAGGTCCCCCCGTGCTTCGGCGAGATTGCCGAGCAAAAAATAGACCTGGGGCTCCTGGGGTTGTCGGCGCAGGGCCTGTTCGGCTGCCTCTGCTGCGCCGTCGAGGTTGCCAGCGCGCAGGCGTTTGTTGCCGAGCAGCAGGTAGAATTGGGGCTCGCGGTCGCCGAGCTGGGCCCGTGCCTGTTGTTGATACCGCAGCGCGGCGGCGCTGTCTCCAGCCTGTTCGGCCAGGACCGCTGCCCACAGCAGGGTCTCGACATCGGTCGAATGGTCTGTCAGGGCGGTTGCGGCGGTGGAGCGCGCGGCCAGCCACTCCTGGGCGTCGACCTGGCGTTCGATCGTGTTCAGGGTGTCGAGCAAGGCGAGGGTTGCCGGGTCGGGGGCCAGCCAGGTGCGGTAGCTCCAGGTTACAGCCAATGCCAAGGCTGCGGCGGCTGCCAGCCAGCGCAGCCAACGGCGCAGCGAGCGGCGGCGTTGGTCTGCGACCTGCCGGTCCAGCTGCCACCAGAAAGCGTGGCTGGCAGGTGACCGTCGGCGCAACGCAGCAAATCCACCGCTTCTGTTGGCCAGCTGGACGATCTGCTGGCTGCGCAGCGAAATTTTTTCTTGCAAGTCGGCCCAGCGTACCTGTTCGGTGCGGAGGAGGGGATCTGCGTCGTCTGCTGCGGTGGGGAGCTGGGCGAGGGTGGCTTCAATCTGGTCCAGCAGCAGCAGGTAGTCGGCCAGGCTGGCAGCTGCCAACGTGGGCAGCTGGCGTTCGGCGCTGTCCAGCAATCTGCGCAGATCGGCGTACGGTGTGGTGAAATGGGACTCGACAACGTGGGCCATGGTCAGTCGTCCTCCTCCTCGCTGTCGTCGTCGAGCTGGCTCGGGGCCCGTCCGGCCAGCTCTTCTTCTTCGCGCTGGATCTCTCGAAAGACACGGTTGAGCCCCGATTTGATCTGGCTTTCAATCTTGGCCTTGCGCTCGGGCGGGACGGGGAACCATTCGAGCATTTCGCTGACCAGCCCGCTTTTGGTCTCATTTTTGTTTTTGCCCGCCTGATAGTAGTCGCGCACACGGCCGCGCATGAACTCGATGTATTCGCCGACGCGGTAGGTTGCCTCTGGCCCGACGACCGGGCCGTGGCCGGGCACCAGGTGGTCGGCGCCGATCGACCGAATCAGTTCGAGGGCGCGCAGCCACTCCTGCGTGTTGCCCTGCGCCATGTAGGGATGCTGGTCGACCCAGACAATGTCCCCGACAAAGCAGATCTTTTCGGCGGGCAGCCAGACAATGCTGGTGGCTGGGGTGTGCCCTCCGACAAAGATCAGGTCGATCTGCCGTTCGCCGTAGATCAGGGAGGCGCGCTGGGTGAAGGTGATGTGTGGGGGGACGATCAGAATGTTGTGGAGCTGTGCCTGGATTTCTGGTTCGCGTTTGAAGCTGTTGCGGACCCGTTCTTTGAAATTTTCCGTGTAGCCAGACATCTCTTTGTGGGCGCGTTCGTGGGCCAGAATTTTGACCGGCATGAAATACTGGTTGCCCAGCGCATGGCCGCGGTGGTGGTCGGTGTTGATCAGGTAAAGAAAGGGAGCACCCGGGTATTCGTCGTCGATCTGGGCGCGCCAATCGATGGCCTGCGCTGGGATCAGCGGGGCATCTACCAGCACAATCCCTTCTTCGGTGTGGATGAACCCTGGGGTACAGCCACGGTAGTGGGTGTTGAGAAAGACCCCAGGCGCCAGTTGTTCCCGCTGGCCCAGACCGGTCACCCCAATCCGTACGGCACTGCGTCTTCTTGCCATGGTTGAACTCGTATTTTCTGCCGGACCGGCGACAGGCTGGCTGGGGTTCCAGCCAGCGTTGCTGCAATTGTACACCCTCCTATCTTAGCGGGATCGTGGGCAAGTTGTCAAGCGGCCTGTGTTTATGTATAGTTGACGGGACGGCAGCGGTTTCCCGGCCTGTATAGTGTGGATCGGACACTACTTTGAGCCGGCGTGGGGGACCTATGGTATACTGGCTTCCAAAGAGCGGTGAGCGGGCGGTCAGGAAAGGGAACAGAAGGCTGCTATGAAACGGATCGGCGTTTTGACCAGCGGGGGGGATGCCCAGGGCATGAATGCCGCGTTGCGGGCTGTTGTGCGGGCTGGGCTCGACCAGGGGGCCGAGGTCTATGCGATCTATGAGGGGTACCAGGGGTTGGTCACAGGGGGGGATCTGATCCGGCCGTTGGGCTGGAACGATGTGGGGGGAATTTTGCAGGCGGGTGGAACGGTGATTGGGACGGCGCGGAGCGCTGCGTTTCGGACGCGTGAGGGGCGGCTGCAGGCAGCACGCAACCTGATCCAGCAGGGCATTGCCGGGCTGGTGGTGATCGGCGGTGACGGGAGTCTGACCGGCGCCGATCTGCTGCGGGCCGAGTGGACCGAGCTTGTGGAGCAGCTGCTGGCCAGCGGGCAGATTGAGGGGGAGCAGGCTGCCGCCCAGCCACATCTGGCGATTGTCGGGTTGGTGGGCTCGATCGACAACGACATGTGGGGCACGGACATCACGATCGGCGCCGACAGTGCGTTGCACCGGATCACCTATGCAGTCGACTGTATTGGCAGCACGGCTGCCAGCCATCAGCGCTCCTTTGTGGTGGAGGTGATGGGGCGCAACTCGGGGTATCTGGCGTTGATGAGTGCGTTGGCGACTGGGGCGGATTGGGTGTTGATTCCAGAGAGCCCGCCCGATGTAGAGAACTGGGAAGACAAGATGTGTGAGGTGCTGCAGGCTGGGCGCAGCGCGGGCCGTCGCGACAGCATTGTGATTGTGGCGGAGGGGGCGAGAGACCGGCACGGCAACGAGATTTCGACCGAGTATGTGCGTCGGGTTTTGGAGGAGCGGCTGCACGAGGAGGTGCGTGCGACGATTCTGGGGCATGTGCAGCGGGGAGGGGCGCCGAGCGCCTACGACCGGACGATGAGCACGTTGGTGGGGGTTGCTGCGGTCGATGAACTGCTCAGCGCCAGCGGCGATTCTGTTCCGCAGCTGATCGGGATGAAAGGGAATCGGGTGGTGCGGCTGCCGTTGATGGCGTGTGTCGAGCGCACCCATGCGATCAATGCGGCGATCCAGGAGCGTCGCTTTGCCGATGCGATGGTGCTGCGCGGGCCTGGTTTTGAGGAAGCATTTGAGGTGTTGCGCACGCTGGTGCGTGCGTTGCCCCATGCGCCCCGTCCCGAGCAGCGTCGGCTGACGTTGGCTGTCCTGACGGCCAGCGCCCCTGCTCCTGGGATGAACACTGCAGTGCGGGCGGCGGTTCGGATTGCGCTCGACCATGGGCACCATGTGTTGGGGGTCAACAACAGCTTCCTGGGCTTGATCCAAGAGGATCTGCGTTCGTTTGGCTGGATGGACGTCGACCCCTGGGCGTCG
Organism: uncultured Chloroflexota bacterium; assembly: GCA_903858085.1. Classification (GTDB taxonomy): domain Bacteria; phylum Chloroflexota; class Anaerolineae; order Caldilineales; family Caldilineaceae; genus Caldilinea. The sequence goes on along the minus strand of CAIOHJ010000125.1, from coordinate 11,374 downwards.
CGCGGCGGCTCTGAGCTGGGGACCAACCGGCATGTGCCGAGCGGCAAAGATTTTTATGCGATCGCGCGCACGCTGGAGGATCGTCGCATCGACGGATTGCTGGTTGTGGGTGGCTGGGCTGGGTACAACGCGGTCCAGCAGCTCTGGCGCGAGCGGGAAAACTTTCCAGCGTTTCAGCTGCCGATCGTCTGTCTGCCGGCCTCGATCAACAACAACCTGCCGGGCAGCGAACTGAGTGTCGGGGCGGACACAGCATTGAACAACGCGGTGGAGGCGATCAACAAAATCAAGCAGTCGGCCGTGGCCTCGCGACGTTGTTTTGTGGTGGAAGTGATGGGCAAGTATTGTGGCTATCTGGCGTTGATGAGCATGTTGGCGACGGGGGCTGAGCGCGCCTACCTGCACGAAGATGGGGTGACCTTGCAGAATTTGTACGAGGATGTGCAGATGCTCAACGCCGGCTTCAAACAGGGCAAGCGGCTGGGGGTCATGGTGCGCAACGAAAGGTGCCATCCGCTCTACACGACGTCTTTTATGTCCAGCCTTTTTGAGGCTGAGGGGGGCGAGCAGTACGAGGTGCGCACCTCGGTGCTGGGCCATCTGCAGCAGGGGGGGGATCCCTCGCCTTTCGACCGGATTTTGGCGACTCGGTACGCCCATCGCAGCGTGAAGTTTCTGGAAGAAGAGGCATTGGCAGGCCGCAACGGTGTGTTTTGCGTCGGTCTGTCGGGCAGCCAGTACCACATGACCCCGCTGGAAGAAGTTCTGCGGCGCTACGACGCCAAACATGAGCGGCCCCAGGAGCAATGGTGGATGGAACTGCGTGCGATTGCCCGGTTGCTGGCCCAGCCCGGCCCGCACTACCATCGGGAAGCTGGCGGGGACTGAATCTGAGCCAGGCCTCTCAACGTGTGTGCTTGTCGGAAGCATGTGCTGTGGTATACTGGAATATTGAATACAGATTTTCTGTGCAGTGAAATCACTGCAGGACCATCAATCGGTCGTGTGCAAGCCATTCTGGCTGCGAGGATGCAGCCGGGAGCCCTGATCGAAGCGGTCGGAGTGGATCGGATGGGCCTGTGTTGATGGAATACTTGAAATGATTCAACTGAAAACGGGAGACAAACGATGAAAATTGGCATTCTGACGGGCGGTGGAGACGTACCAGGTCTGAATCCCTGTATCAAGGCAGCGGTGGATCGGGCGGTTGAGGAAGGGCACGAGGTGATCGGCATTCGGCGTGGCTGGGGGGGGTTGCTCAATTTGAACAGCAGCGACCCCAGCACCTACGACAGTTGTTTTCTGAAGCTGGACAAAAACAAGGTCCGCACGATTGACCGCACCGGTGGGACGTTTTTGCACACCAGCCGAACCAACCCGGCCAAGGTCAAGCCCAAGGATGTGCCTGCTTTTTTGCGTGACCCCCAACAGCCAGAGTCGAACGACAAGACCCCGCTGGATTTCACGCCGCACGTGCTGCGCAACCTGGAATTTTTGGGCATCGAGCGGCTGATTCCGATCGGCGGCGACGACACGCTCAGCTTTGGGGAGCGGCTGCACCGCGAAGGGTTTCCGGTCGTGGCGATCCCCAAGACGATGGACAACGATGTCTACGGGACCGACTACTGCATCGGTTTTGGCACGGCAGTCACCCGCAGCGTCCAGTTTATTCACCAGCTGCGCACCAGCACCGGCTCGCACGAGCGCATTGCTGTGATCGAACTTTTTGGCCGCAACAGCGGGGAGACCAGCCTGATCAGCTCGTATCTGGCCAGTGTGGACCGGGCGTTGATTTCTGAGGTGCCGTTCGATGTCGAGAAGCTGGCCAAGCTGGTCCTGCAGGACAAAAAGGCCAATCCCAGCAACTATGCGATGGTCACGATCAGCGAGGGGGCGCATTTTCTGGGGGGGCAGGTGGTCGAGTACGGCGAGGCGGACGCCTACGGGCACAAGAAGCTGGGGGGCATTGGCCAGCTGACCGGGGAAGCGCTCAAGAAGCTGACGGGCGAAGACATCATCTATCAGCAGGTCTCCTATCTGATGCGTTCGGGGGCGCCGGATGCGCTCGACCTGATGGTCGGTGTGAACTACGCCAATCTGGCGGTCTCCCTGCTTGCCAGTGGGGTCAGCGGGCGGATGGTGGCGCTGCGCGACGGCACCTACACCCATATACCGATGAGTTCGGTCACCAGCGGGATCAAGCGGGTCGACGTCAGCGAACTTTACGATGTCAACGAATATCGGCCAAAGGTCCGCCATGTGCTTGGCAAGCCGATGTTCCTCTACTAAAGCAGTGGGGCGAGCCGGGGAGCGGCTCTGCCCCGCCAGGATCGGACAAAGCAAAGGAAAGCCACGATGATTTACGAAAGCACCTATGAACTGCGGCAGGATCTGAAGCGTTCAGTCGTCGTCCGGGGGGATCGGGTCGAGGTGGTGGATCTGGCCAGACTGCAGGCCCAAGGGATCGACCGGCTGGCGCGTTCTGCGACCTTTGGCACAGAGGCTGTGAAAGCATATGCCCGGTGGATGATCTGGGAGATCGGGCAGGTGCTGGGGGCTCGCCCGGCCAGCATCCATGAATTTTACCTTGCGCGCGGGAGCGATCGGTGGCAAGATTGCACCGTGCCGGCCATGAACATCCGGTTTACGGCCTACGAGACGGTGCGGGCGGCACTGCGGGCAGCCAGGCAAACCCGGGCTGGGGCGATTATCTTTGAGATTGCGCGCAGCGAAATGAGCTACTGCGAATTGCCGCCCGCCGAGTACAGCGCAATGGTGATCGCTGCGGCGATCCGGGAAGGGTATTTTCACCCGCTTTTTATCCAGGGCGACCACTTTCAAGTCAAGGCTGCCAAATACAAAACCAACCCAGAAGGGGCGATCCAGGAGGTCAAAGATCTGATCCGGGAAGCCATTCCGGCTGGTTTTTGGAACATCGACATCGACACGAGCACGCTGGTCACGCTGGAGCCGCCGACGCTGGACGAACAGCAATTCCACAACTATACTCGTTCTGCGGAGATCACCCAGTACATTCGGGGATTGGAACCTGCCGGGGTGACGGTCAGCCTGGGCGGGGAGATCGGCGAGGTGGGCGAGAAAAATTCGACCACCGAAGAGCTGGACGCTTACATCCTCGGCTACAAGAGGGTGCTGGCCCAGCTGGGCGACTACGCGGGTCTGAGCAAAATCAGCGTGCAGACCGGTACCAGCCATGGCGGCATTGTGCTGCCCGACGGCAGCATTGCCAAGGTGGCTGTTGACTTTGAGACGCTGGCCGCCCTGGGCGCGCGCGCGCGCGAGCATGGCGCCGGGGGCGCTGTGCAGCATGGTGCCAGCACGCTGCCAGAGGATTACTTTCACAAATTCCCGGAAGTCCAGACGCTGGAGATCCACCTGGCGACGGGGTTTATGAACCTTTTCCTGGATCACCCAGCCTTTCCGGCGCGGTTGACGGAGAAGCTGCACCGTTTCCTGGAGGTAGCGGCTGCAGACGAGCGCAAGCCCAACATGACCGACGCGCAGTTCTACTACAAGTCGCGCAAAAAAGCGATGGGCCCCTTCAAACCAGAGCTGTGGGCGATCGACGGCGACACCCAAGCTGCTTTGTACCAGGCGCTGGAAGAGCAGTTTGCCTTTTTCTACAAGAAGTTGAATGTGGTGGAGACACGCGACCTGATCGACCAACTGGTCACCGTGGTCGAGTACCACCAGCCCAAACCGGCCAGCACACGCGCGGCCGGCGACGACCTCGGCCTGGCAGACTGAGCCAGAGCGGCCTCGCACACCTCCCCAGAACGCAGCCCAACAAGCGTGCGTTCTGGGGAGAGTTCCCCCCGGCACGTTTTGCAGCATCCACGCGTCCGCCCCCGGCAGACCGCCAATCTGACCAGGAGCGAGCCCCATCAGCCCCAATCAGCACCCCTTTCCAGAAAACAGCCAGTTTCCTGGCTCGTTGTGCCCCGCAGAGGCATGAACACTCTCTAGAAAAGATCTGTTAGGGGCTGTTGTCTTTTGTTGTGGTAAATGTTGTGGGAAAGGGGGGAGGCGTTCGATTGGGCAGCCATTTCCCCCAAAAAATGGGGCTTGCAAGTTCTTTATTTTTGTAGTATATTCTTTGGGGCAACGCACAATCTCTCTTCAACCGACCTGTTCGACGCCGATTGTGCCTTGCAATGTAACTTTTTTTTTCTAAACTTTTCAAATCCCAACGATATTTCAGCCAGAGAACCCAGGGATGGGGAGGGAGGAGATCGAGAAGAAAAGAGCTCTTTGGTTCAGCCCGAAAAAATTGTTGGCAGTTCCCCAGTTTTTTATTTCAGGAGGATATTGAGATGTATCGAGGAAAGCGGATCGTTTTGATCCTGACCCTGCTGGTGGTAGGCGCGCTCTTCGTTGCCGCCTGCGGTTCCCAGCCAGCGGCCCCGGCCGCAGAGGCCCCGGCTGCAGAGGCCCCGGCCGAAGAAGCCGCCGCCGAAGCCCCGGCCGAGGAAGCCGCCGCCGAAGCCCCGGCCGAAGAAGCCCCGGCTGAAGAGGCCGCCGCTGAAGAGGCCCCGGCCGAAGAGGCTGCGGCTGAGGCAGCCCCGACCGAAGCCCCGGTGGAAGAGTCGTCGATTGCCAGTTTTGACCGCACCAAGACCTTGATCATGGACATCGACGGTGGCCGTCTCCAGGATCCGGAAGGTGTCTGGAACCCATACGTGCCCGGCAATCGCCGCGACCAAGGCTTCCATCAGGTCTGTCTGGAGCCGCTCTTCATTTTGAACTACCAGACCGGTGAGTTCATGCCGTGGCTCGGCGAGAGCTTTGTCGCCAACGAGGCTGCAGACCAGTGGACGCTGACGTTGCGCCAGGGGATCACCTGGCAGGACGGCGTGCCCTTCACTGCGGACGATGTGGTCTTCACGATGGAGACCTTGATCGCCAACGCGCCCGAGCTGAGCGACTCGGCTGCCATGCAAAACTGGGTGGCCAGCGTGGAGAAGGTCGACGACCTGACGGTGCTCTTCACCCTGACCAAGCCCAACCCACGCTTCCAGCTCGACTACTTCTCTGTGCGCATCTGGGGTGGTGTCAACATCATGCCCAAGCACATCTGGGAAAGTGTCGACCCGCTGACGTTCAAGAATTTTGACCTGGCCGCCGGTCTGCCGGTCTGCACTGGCCCCTACAAGCTGGCCAGCTCCAGCCCGACCGAGGTGGTCTGGACCCGCCACAACGACTGGTGGGGTGCCAAGACCGGGCTGTACAAGCTGCCCGAGCCGGAGACGATCATCTGGACCTGGGCTGGCCCGCCCGAAACCCGTGCGGCCCTCATGGCCAACGGCCAGCTGGACAGCCTGATGGACATCACGCTGGGCGCGCTGCAGGCGCTGCAAGAGCAGAACCCGAATGTGATCACCTGGTTTGCCGAGCCCCCCTTTGCCTGGGTGCCCGACCCTTGCGCGCGCAGCTTTGAGTTCAACAACACCGTCGCCCCGTGGGACGACCCGGAGATGCGGTGGGCGGTCAACTATGCGATCGACCGCGACAAGATCGTAGAGATTGCCTACGAGAACACCACGCTCAAGAGCCGCCATTTCTTCCCGGCCTACCCGCCGCTGGATGCCCTGGTCGACGCTGCGATCGAGGCTGGTGCCTGGGATCTGGATCAGCTCTGGACGAGCGACCCGGCCAAGGCTGCCGAGATCATCGAAGCCAAGGGCTACACCAAAAATGGCAACGGCTACTATGAGAAGGATGGCAAGGAGCTGACGCTCGACATCACCACGCACGAAGCGTTCATTGAGAAGCAGCGGATCGCGCAGGTTGTGGTCGAGCAGCTGCAGGCGCTGGGCATCAACGCCTCTACCCGCAACGAGGCTGGCAGCACCTGGGACGAGAACTTCACCAACGGCACATTTGAAGCCCGCATGGGCTGGCAGACCTGTGGTTCGGTCAACGAGCCCTGGAATTCGCTGGACCAGTTCAATTCGATGTGGCTCAAGCCAGTCGGCGAGCGTGCCGACCGCAACAGCTGGCGCTGGAGCGGCCCGGCCGCCGAGGAATACAGCGCGCTGGTCGACGAGATGGGCGTGCTTCCGCTCGGCGACCCCAAGGTCGAAGAGCTCTTCATCAAGGCCATGGACATCTGGTTCGAACAGCTGCCCGTGATTCCAATCACCCAGGCCAAGAAGATCATTCCGTTTGACACCACCTACTGGAGTGGCTGGCCGACCTTCGACAACCAGTACATCCACCCGCCGACCTGGTGGCAGCACACCCATGTGATTCTGCAGAACCTGACGGCGACAGGGGCTCAGTAAAGGTTCTTGGTTTTTGAAGGGTGTGGGTCCCCCCCCACACCTCCCTCTTTCAAGTGATCAGGCAGGGAAAGCAATGGGTGGACTCACCTGGAACTATGTGTTGAAGCGGGTTGGGATGTGGTTCCTGACCGTCTGGCTGGGAACGACCCTGATCTTCTTGATTCCCCGGCTGGCGCCAGGGGACCCGGTTGCGGGTGTGATCAGCCGTCTGACCGCCCAGTCTGGCTATGTCGAAAATTCTGCGCAGATGATCAACGCCTGGCGTGCCCGCTTTGGGCTGGACCAGCCGCTGCCGATCCAATATATTCGCTATGTCGGCAATTCGCTGCGTTTTGATCTGGGCTATTCGCTGGCCAATTTTCCGAGCCGGGTGGAAGGGATGGTGGCGCAGGCGCTGCCGTGGACGATCGGTCTGTTGCTGGTGGGGACCTTGTTGTCTTTTGTTGCAGGCAACACGATCGGTGCGTTGATGGCCTGGGAGCGAACTCCTGGCTGGCTGCGCAATCTTTTGCCTGCCTCGCTGACCTTCACCTCCATTCCGTTTTTTATGCTGGGAATTTTGCTCATCTATATTTTTGCCTTCTGGCTGCGTATCTTGCCTGCCTCTGGTTCGGTCGGGCGCGGTCTGATCGTCGGGATGAACTGGGGGTATATCTCCAGTATTTTGCAGCATGCGATTTTGCCCTCTGCTGCGATTGTGGTGGCCTCGATGGGGTTTTGGGCGCTCGGCATGCGCGGGATGATGATCACGACTGCCGGCGAAGATTACATGATTTTGGCGCAGGCCAAGGGGCTCAAGCCCGAACGAATTTTTTGGCTGTATGGCGTGCGCAATTCGATCCTGCCGCAGGTGACTGCTCTGGCGCTCAGCCTGGGGGGCATCGTCGGGGGGGCCGTGCTGGTCGAATATATCTTTGCCTATCCAGGTGTCGGCTACCTGTTGTACCAGGGCATCGTCACCTCTGACTATACGCTGATCCAGGGCATTGTCTTCATGTTGGTCTTTACAACAGCGACGATGGTGCTGGTGCTGGATCTGCTTTATCCGCTGATTGACCCCCGGATCACCTACGAACGAGGTTGACCATGACGACATCTGAGCGGAGGGCCCCGGACGGGGCGACGATGCAGCTCCGCAGGCAGTCCAAACTGAACCGCTGGGACTCACCGTGGCTGAATCCAAAATTTTTGATTGGGCTTGCGATGGTGCTTTCGGTGATTTTGCTGGGCGTGGTGGGGCCGCTCTTCTGGGAGGAGCGGTTGTCCTACCCTGCCTCTTCCCCCCTTAATTTGCCCCCGCCCTGGGCCCCTGGCTTTGATTCCGAGACAGACAAGCCCGTTGTGCAGCAGGTGGAGTCGCTGCGCGACCGGGCGACACCCAGCGGGGTGTCTGCAACAAATGCTGCCCAAAGCTCGTCGGCTTCGATCACAGGGGGGAACCCGTTGGCGGCCAAGACCCCGTCGGCTTCGATGACAGGGGGGAATCCGTTGGCTGCCAAGACCCCGTCGGCTTCGATGACAGGGGGGAACCCGTTGGCGGCCAAGAGCTCGACGACTGAAGAGGGGGAGACAGAGGCGGCGCCACAGCCGGTCCGCCGTGCGACTGGGGCTGCGGCCTATGCCCGTTTTGGCACGCCGACCTGGGATCATCCGCTGGGTACCGAGAGCAGCGGGCGGGATATGCTGGCTGTGTTGGTGGTCGGAGCGCCGCGTTCTTTGCGGATCGGGTTGATTGCTGCAACGTTGGGCATGCTGGCCGGTGTGCTGCTTGGCTTCACCGCCGGCTATCTGGGCGGCTGGGTCGATGCGGTGATCCGCACGTTGTCGGACGCCATCATCGTGATTCCGGTGCTGGCTGTGCTGATTGTGATCGGCGCCTATGTCAAAGTGCTGCAGGTAGAGAACATGGCTGTGCTGCTGGCGGCGTTTTTGTGGCCTGGTCCGACCCGCCTGATCCGTGCCCAGGTGCTGAGCATGCGTGAGCGTGGGTATGTACAGATGGCGAGAATTTCGGGGGCCAGTTCGTTTTCGATCATGTTTGGGGAGATGATGCCCAATATGCTGCCCTATATTGCGGCCAGCTACACTGGCAATGTCTCGGCCGCGATTCTGGCTGCCACCAGCCTGGAAGTGCTGGGGTTGGGGCCGACCCGAATTCCAACCTTGGGAATGACGATCTACTATGCGATCAGCGCAGCGGCTGTGCTGCGTGGGATGTGGTGGTGGTGGGGCATTCCGATCGCCGCCTTGATCATCGTCTTTTCGGGGCTCTTTTTGATGACGGTCGGCCTCGATGAAATTGCCAATCCACGGCTGCGCGGACGGAAGGTGACTGCATGAGTGTTCAACTGGAACGCAACAAGGCGGCCAAGGGTGCTGCTGGCCGTGAGACTACGCTCGAAGTCAAGAATCTGAAGGTCTACTATGGGACGCCGACCGGCAATGTGCGTGCGGTCGACGATGTCAGCTTTCATGTCTACAAGGGGGAGATCCTCGGGCTGGTCGGCGAGTCAGGCTGTGGCAAGACGACGACGGCCATGGCGATTTTGCGGATGGTGCAGCCTCCTGGCCGGATTGTCGGCGGTCAAATTTTGTTGGACGGCACCGATCTGGTCGTGCTCAACGAAAGTGCGCTGCGTGCGGTGCGGTGGAACACGCTGGCGTTGATCCCGCAGGGGGCGATGAACTCGCTCAACCCGGTCATGCGGATTCACACCCAGCTGGCGGAGGCGATCGAGACGCACGAAGGGCGTCAGTCCAAAGACAAGCTCAAGCAGCGCATTTTGGATCTGTTGACGATGGTCGGGTTGCCCAGCCGCATCTACGACATGTACCCGCACGAGCTGAGCGGTGGCATGAAGCAGCGTGTCTGTATCGCCATGGCGATCGCGCTGAATCCGTCTCTCATCATCGCCGACGAGCCGACCAGCGCGCTGGATGTGGTGGTGCAGCGGGTGGTGGGCCAGACCTTGCTCGATGTCAAAGAGCGGATGAATGTCTCGATGATCTTGATCGGCCATGACATGGGGCTGCAGGCGCAGCTGGTCGACCGCATTGCGGTGATGTATGCCGGCCACATGGTGGAGGTAGCGCCGGTGGCCAACATCTTCGATGAACCGCTCCACCCGTACACACAACTGCTGATCGAATCGATCCCCTCGATCAAAGAACGCAAGCCGCTGCGGCTGACCGAGGGGTTGACCCATGACCTGCGCAACCCGCCGCCGGGGTGTATTTTTCAGGGGCGCTGTGCCAAAGTGATGGATGTCTGCCGGGTGGACAAGCCCCCTCTGCGTCTGCTCAAGCCAGAACACTACGTAGCCTGCCATCTTTATGAATAATCCCTGAGTGGTCGGCCAGGAGGCTGTCGATGACAGCCTTTCTGGCGGATCGCTGTTCTGAATGGAATTCCGAATGGCTGAACCATTGCTCGAGATCCAAAATGCGACCAAAGTTTACGGTGGCACTGGCTTTTTGCATCGTGGCAAGACCACGGTTGCCCTGCAAGATTTCAACCTGACCATCGACGCCAGGCCGGCGACGATCACCACCATTGCTGGCGAGAGCGGCAGCGGCAAGACCACCCTGGCCAACCTGGTGCTGGGGTTCGTCAAGATCAGCAGTGGCCAGGTGCGCTACAAAGGGGTTGACGTCAACACGATGGACCGGGCGCAGCTCTTTGAGTATCGTCGTGAGGTTCAGGCGGTCTTTCAGGATCCGTACGCTGTCTACAACCCTTTCTACCGGGTCAAGCATATCTTTGACATGGTGCTCGGCAATTTCAAGCTGGCGCGTTCCAAAGGGGCGGGGCGTGACATGATCGAAGAGGCGCTCAACGTCGTGGGGATGCGCGGGGAAGAGGTGTTGGAAAAGTACCCCCATCAACTCAGCGGTGGCCAGCGCCAGCGCATGATGGTGGCGCGCGCCTACATGCTCAAACCGCGCCTGATCGTTGCCGACGAGCCGGTTTCGATGGTGGATGCTTCGTTGCGCGCCATGATTCTCGACATCATGCTGCGGCTGCGGGACCAGCACAACATCTCGTTTTTGTACATCACCCACGATCTGTCGACCGCCTACCAGATCGGCGATAAAATTCATCTGCTCTATCAAGGGTCTGTGGCCGAGCAGGGCAGCACGGTCAAAGTGATCGAAAATCCCAAGCACCCCTACGTGCAGCTGCTGATCAATTCGATTCCGGTTCCTGACCCGAGCGTCAAATGGGGGGGCGAAGAAATTTCGACCCAGGACGACGAGCAGATGCGTTCGAACATCGCCAGCGGCTGTCGTTTTTATGGGCGTTGTCTGCATCGCATGGACCGCTGTCTGGAAAAGGCGCCGCCCCTCTACACGGTCGGCGATTCTGGGCATGAGGCCTCGTGTTATTTGTATGCCCCAGAGGCAGTCAAGCGCCGGTGACCCTTCGCCAACGTAGCGAGCGTACCTACCTGCTGTTGGTGGTTGCGCTGCCTTTGCTGGCTTTGCTGGCCTTTTTTTTCTGGGGGTTTGTGGGCAAAGAGTGGTTTGCCACCTGTCCCCCTGCCTGCCGTGGCCAGGATTTCCGCAACGGCAACTTGAGCGGGCTTGTGTTGCGCGGGGCCGACCTGCGCGAGGCCAACCTCAGCCGGGCATTTTTGGATGGGGTGGATGCCAGCCGGGCCGATCTGACTTTTGCCAATCTGGCCGGCGTCTCGCTGGCGAAGGCTCGTTTCAACGAAGCGGATCTGACTGCTGCTTCGCTGCAGGGGGCCGAAGCGCGCAGCGCAGAGTTCACGGGGGCCACGTTGCGAGGTGCGCGTCTGGACGGTGCTGACTTTGCCGGGGCTCTCTTGGACAATGCGGATCTGACTGCGGCGACCTTGCAGCATGCTGGGTTGCGGGGGGCTGTGGTGACCGAGCGGACAGAGATCGAGGACAAGTGGTGGACGGTCTGGCAGATTCTCAACCAGCCGGGGCAGAGCCGCCGCCTGGCAGGCGCTGACCTGCGCGATGCGGATTTGCGTGAGGCGCAGCTGGCGGGTGCAGATCTCTCTGGCGCTGACCTGCGCAACAGCTGGCTGCAAGGTGCG
>CAIOHJ010000124.1 GCA_903858085.1 uncultured Chloroflexota bacterium | reverse complement strand
TTGGATGCGGTCACCGGGGGGGCGACGGCCAATCTGGTCGGCGTGCGCGAGGCGGCCGCCCGCAGCACGGTGATGGAGGCACTCTACACAGGCGCCCAGGAGGGCTGCTGGGTGTCGCTCTGAAATTTGGCGTTGCTCTTGAAGCAGCGCTGTTGGCTGCAGCTGCCGAACGGAAAACTGTTTGGCAGCTGCAGCCCCTCATTTGGCAATGCTGCCTGCAGCGTTTGACAATTTGGATCGAAAGTGCTATTTTGGGTGTAATGGGAGTGCGCAGGTCAAAAGCAGCCCATTTGTATCGCTCCCTGTTCTGATTGTACAACTGCAACCACATGTTAAAGACCTCCACACAGCCGTAGGGCTGCGCGTGTCTGTGGCATGGATTGTTTTTGTTCGTTTATCCGTTTCACTGTACGCTACCAAGGAGACGAAAATGAAAGGTCGTTTTACCGGACTGATCGTCGTGCTGTTGATCGCCAGCATGGCGCTGGCGGCCTGCGGCTCGGCCCCTGCGGAGGCTCCGGCGGAAGAGGTTGCCGCTGAAGCCCCGGCGGAAGAAGCTGCGGCGGAAGAAGCTGTGGCGACCGAGGCCCCGGCAGAAGAGGCTGCTGCGGATGAGGTTGCGGATGCCAATGCGCTGCCCCGCAACGAGACGCTCTACTTCAACGGCCAGCAGTGGGGGCCGGTGGTGGGCTGGAACCCGTACTCTGGCAGCAACAACAATGGGATGGCGATCAGCCAGTCTGACAATGCGCGCGTCACCATGTTTGAGACCCCGTATCTCTACAACATGCTGGATGGCCAGCAGTATCCTTTGCTGGCGGATGGCGCGTGGTCGTGGAACGAAGAGATGACGGAGATTACCTTCAAACTCAAAGCGGCCGCCAAGTGGAGCGACGGCACGCCGGTGACGGCGGAGGACGTGGCCTACACCTGGGCGACCCATGTCAAGTATGAGACGCCGACCGGTGCTGGCAACAAAGACTACATCGATACGATCGAAGCGGTCGACGCGCAGACTGTGGTGGTCAAGGCCAAGCTGGATGAGAATGGCAAGGCGGTCAACCCGCTGATTGTGGCGGCCTATCTGAGCACCAACTATGTGATTCAGAAGGCATGGACGGAGGCGTTGGAGGCGCGTTCGGGGGGCGATGCCACCCAGTTGCTGGCGGACACTGCGGAGGATGTGGTCTACTCGGGTCCGTACACCCGCTTTTTTGCCGACGACACCAAGGTAGTGTTGGTGCGCGACGACAACTACTGGGGGCAGGACAGCAGCATGTGGGGCAAATTGCCGACGGCCAGGTATCTGGCCCACACGATCTTCAAGGACAACGCTGCTGGCACCACTGCCTTGCAGGCGGGGGAAGTCGATGTCAGCCAGCAATTCAACTCGAATGTGCAGGATCTGTGGCTGAAGCAGGATCTGCCGATCTCCACCTATCTGCCGGATGCACCCTACGGCATCGGTGCCAGCTTGCCGACGGCATTTTTCAACTTGAAGTCACCTGGTTTGGACCAGCTGGCCGTGCGCAAGGCAATCGCGATTGCGGTGGACTATCCGACGATCATCGCCAATGCCATGACCAACCAGTCCGCTACCTTTGACCAGGTCCCGCGTTCTCTGATGAACCCGACTGCTGGGGAGCAGGCGATGTATGACCAGGCGGCTGTGACGGATCTGCAGTGGGCTGGCAACGACCTGGAGGGGGCCAAGAAACTGTTGGACGATGCGGGGATCGTGGACAGCGACGGTGACGGCTGGCGCGAGTATGACGGCAAAAAACTGAGCTATGTGGCGACCTGCCCGAACGGCTGGTCTGACTGGCAGGCGGCGATCGAAGTGGTGGCGGCAGCCGGCAAAGAGATCGGAATCGACATCACCACCAACTACCCGGAATGGTCGGTCTACCAGACGGTGGTCACCAAGTCGGATGCGCCGTTGCCTGAAGGCTACGACATCTTCATGATGTGGAGCGACGGTGCTGGCCCCACCCAGCCCTGGGGGCGTGTCCGCAAGATGCTGAGCTCTGAGTTTGTCGGGATGGCGAGCAACTGGAACGGCAACTGGGGCCAGTATTCCAACCCGCAGGCTGACGAGCTGATCGCAGCGATCCCGAGCGAAACCGACCCGGCCAAGCTGAAGGAGATCTACACCGAGCTGGTCAAAATTTATCTGACCGATGTTCCGTCCTTCACACTCATGTACCGGCCGCAGTCGTTCCACACGGTCAACGAGAGTGTCTGGACCAACTTCCCCTACGATGGAGACGGCACTGTGCCGCCGGTTCCTCCGTTGAATCTGACCGATGGCTGGAGCATTGCGGGCCTCTACAACGTGACGCTCGTGCAGTAATCTTTGTCATGAACCCGCCATGGCTCTCCCCCGGAGCGTGGCGGGTTGTTTTATCACAACAGCTTCAAGAGTTCCCGTGCAGTGGCGGCTTCTGGCTGCACGCCAGGCAGCGGAGGGCACCGTTCGGGCTGCCAGAAGGAGGGGTGGTTTGAAAGGGTACCGCGGGTATTTTCTCAACAAATTTGGCTGGTTTGCGCTGACCTTTGTCTTTGCGTTTGTGTTGAATTTTTTGTTGCCTCGGCTGATGCCGGGGGATCCGGTGGCGGCGATTGTGGCCCGGCAGGCGCAAGGCATCAGCAACTCGACCGGGGTTCAGGCGATCTATCAGCAATATACCGAGCTGTTTGGTACGAACAAGCCTTTGTGGGAACAATTTATCATCTACGTGCAGAACGTATTGCGCGGGGATTTTGGCTTTTCTTTCAGCCAGTATCCGCGCACAGTAGCCGACGTCCTTGGCGCGTCGATCGGGTGGACGCTGATGTTGCAGCTGCCGGCGATTCTGGTGGGGTGGACGTTGGGCAACATGCTGGGGGCATTGGCTGCGTATCTGCGTGGGGGCTTCGACAGAATTTTGATGCCCTCTTCGATCTTTCTCAGCAGCTTTCCGCCGTTTGGGATGGCGGTCATTCTGCTGGTGATTTTTGCCGTGCAGCTGAGGTGGTTTCCGACCTCTGGCGGGTATGGCTTTGACCTGATTCCGAGTATGACCCCGGAATTTTTGCGCTCGGTGGTGGTCCACTATCAGCTGCCCTTCTGGTCGATTGTGTTGATTGGGATCGGTGGCTATGCGATTGGCATGCGTTCGATGTCCATCTACGAGCTGAATGCGGACTATGTGAAATTCAGCCGGTTTATGGGGCTCAAGGACAGCCGGATTGCCGCCTATGTCTTTCGCAACGCCATGCTGCCGCAGGTGACTGGGCTGGCGCTGGCGCTGGGCACCATGGTGGGGGGGGCGCTGATCGCCGAGATCATCTACAGCTATCCGGGGTTGGGCACCACCTTGTTGAACGGGGTCATGGGGCAGGACTATCCGCTCATTTCGGCGTCGACCTTGATCATCACCTTGATGGTGTTGACGGCCACCTTTGTCCTGGAGATTTTGTACGGCGTGATCGACCCGCGCATCAAGGCCACCCAGTCTGATTGAGGAAAGGTGCAGCGATGGGCCATACCATCCGGCAGGTATTTCGTTCTGGCAAGTTTGTGGTTGGTTTTACAATTTTGATGAGTGTGTTGCTGGTGCTGGTGGTCTATCCGTGGTGGGTCCCGGAGCCGCCGCTGCAGATCCTGGGCCAGGGCACGTTTTTTCCGCCGGGCATCTATGTGAGCGCCTACGATGCCAGCAATGCGCCTGTGCTTTACACGCTCAACTTGCGCGACGCAGCTGACAAACGGATCGAGAGCCGGTTGAGCCAGGAAGACCGTCTGGCCATGCAGGAATGGCTGGTGGCGGATGGGCTTGCAGAGAGTGCGATCGACCTTGCGGACACCGATGCGTTGTTGGCGTTGTGGGAGGAGCACTACGAGCCCGATCGGCGGCTGCCCGGCATGACATTTGCCAGAATGCGGTACTATCAGCGGGTCGATGCCGGCCTGGACAGCCTGCGTTCGGCAGGGGGGGGCGAAATTTTGGCGGCCAGGAACCCGGAAACAGGCGAACTGGAGGAGACAGGCATGGTCAAGCTGACCGACTATGCCAACATCTCGCAGGTAGCCAATGTGCGGATCCTGCCGTTGGGCACCGACAACTTTGGCCGGGATGTGTTGACGCAGCTGGTGGCTGCCACGGGGGTGTCGTTGTTGATCGGTTTTGTCGCCGGCCTGATTGCCACGGCCATTGGGCTAACCCTTGGGCTGCTGGCCGGTTACATCGGGGGGTGGGTGGACGACATCATCATGTTTTTCACCAATCTGTTTACGGTGATACCGACCTTTGTCTTGTTGATTTTGATTTCGTTCAGCATCGGGCAGGACCAGCGTGGGGCGATCACGATAGCGATCGTGATTGGCTTTACCTCCTGGGTCTGGACGACCCGTTCGGTCCGTTCGCAGGTCTTTTCGTTGCGCAACCGCGACCATGTCAACCTGTCAAAACTGTCGGGCCATTCGCTCCCGCGCATCATTGTGGCGGACATTCTGCCCTACATCGCCTCCTATGTGGTGATGGCGCTGATTTTGCAGATCTCCTCGGGCATTCTGGCGGAGGCGGGGTTGTCGATTCTGGGGTTGGGGCCGCGCACGACCGAGGTGCCGACCCTGGGGTTGATGATGAACTGGGCGATGATCTACCAGGCGCATGTGTTGGGGAACTGGTGGGCGTATCTGCCGGTGCTGTTGACGATTGCGCTGATCTCCTTTTCGATGAACCTGATGAACACAGGGCTTGACCAGGTCTTCAACCCTGCACTGAGGGACTGAGTGAGCTGATGCCGAATCCGATACTGGAAGTTCGTGACCTGACCACCCGCTACATCACCCGCTACAAAGAGAGCGTCTATGCGGTCGACCATGTTTCGCTCAAGGTAGAAGAGGGGAAGACATTGGGGATTGCCGGTGAATCTGGCTGTGGCAAGTCGACCTTGGCGCTCAGCCTGATGGGGTATTACTTTCCGCCGCTGCACTACATGGGGGGAGAGATCCTCATCGACGGCCAGAACATCTCTGGGATGAAGCCGGACGTTGTGCGCAAATCGATCCTGGGCCGTGAGATCGCCTATATTCCCCAGGCGGCGATGAACGCGCTCAACCCGACCCGCAAGATCATCGACTTTATTGGGGATGTCGTGCGGGCGCACGACCCCAGTTGGAACCGGCAGATGATCTACGACCATGCGCGCAAGACCTTTGAGATGTTGGGGTTGCCGGCCGAGGTGTTGCAGAAATACCCGGTCGAGCTGTCGGGGGGGATGAAGCAGCGTACGGTGATCGCGGTGGCGGTGATTCTCTCGCCCAAAGTGTTGATTGCCGATGAGCCCTCTTCTGCGCTGGATGTCACCTCGCAGAAGATGGTCATCAAGATGTTGCGCGACATGATGGAGAGCGGTTTCATCAAGGGGATGATTTTTATCACGCATGAGCTGCCTCTGCTCTACAACGTGGCCGACGAGATCATGGTCATGTACGCCGGGCAGATTGTGGAGCATGCGACCGCCAAACAGGCGGTCTTTGACCCGCTCCACCCCTATTCCAAAGGGTTGATGGGGTCGATCATCGTGCCGGAGAGCGGGCTTCGCGACATCAAACTGACCGCCATTCCTGGGGTGCCGCCGAACCTCAAGAATCCCCCGGCGGGCTGTCGATTTGCCGAGCGCTGCCAGTATGCGCGGGCTGTGTGCCGGGGGACGTCGGTTGCGCTGTCGGCTGCCGACCCCAACCGCCTGTACCGCTGTGTGGTTCCAGAAGCAGAGCTGAGGAGGTTGTACCAAAGTGGCGACTGACAAAAAATTGTGCCTGAGCGGCCGTGGTGTCACCAAAGTGTTTGGGATTGGGCGCCAGAAGCTCACGGCGGTCGACCATGTGGATTTTGATTTCCACGAAGGGGAGATCATCTCGATCGTAGGCGAGTCGGGCAGCGGCAAGACGACCCTGGCCAAGATGTTGCTCGGGCTGCTCAGCAGCAGCGAGGGAGAGATCTACTTTCAGGGGCAAAAGCGGGACATCCGTTCGGGCCGCAAAAGGCAGGAGTACTGGAAGAACATCCAGGCAATTTTTCAAGACCCCTTTTCTGCCTACAACACCTTTCACAAGATCGACACGGTCCTGTTGGACTGCATCCGCATGCGCGGGGGGAAGCATCTGCCGCAGGCGCGCAAGGTCGAATTGATGGAGGAAGCCTGCGGTTTTGTCAATTTGAAATATGCCGAGCTGACCCACAAATACCCCTTTGAGCTTTCAGGGGGGCAGATGCAGCGGCTGATGATCGCCCGCATCTTTTTGTTAAAGCCCAAGATTCTGGTGGCAGACGAGCCGACCTCCATGATCGACGCCTGTTCGCGGGCGACCATTTTGGACTACCTGATGAAGCTGCGCGACGAGACGGGGATGACGCTCATCTTTATCACCCACGACATCGGGCTGGCCTACTATGTTTCCGACACGGTCTACATCATGGAGCGGGGTCGATTTGTCGAGCATGGCTCTGCGGACAGTGTGATTTTGCGGCCGCGGGAGCCCTACACCCGTCGTCTGATCAGCGACGTGCCCAAAATTCATGAGCCGTGGGATCTGTCCACGGTTGTCTTTGCGTAGTTGTTTGAACGTTGGGCGGGGCGGGTGTGCTATGGTAGAATGGGAGAGGTGTGTCGGTCGATTCAAGCAAAAAGGAGTTTGAACGAAGTATGGCCCGTCGAAAATTGTCGCGCAACGAGAAGATTTTTTATGCAATCAGTCTGGTGATCATTTTTAGCATGGTCTTTGGGACGTTTGCCTCTTTGATTGCGCCGGGCAGCTAGGGTTTGCGGGGATGGCCCCTTTTTGGGCGGCGCGTGGGAGATCTCGTGCGCTGCTCTGGGTGGTGGCCGCCGTCTGCTGTTTCAGCACAAGCCCGATCCTGGTCCGTTGGGCCGCTGAGAGCCTGACCGCGTTTGAAATTGCGGCCGGGCGTCTTTTGTTGGCTGGAGGGCTGATGGCGGGGCTGGCGCGTCTGCGCGGGGAGCGAAGTCCGCAGCGGGAGGAGTGGCTGTGGTTGGGGGGAGTGGGGCTGGTGGCGGCCATCCATTTTGGCGCCTACATTCTTTCGCTCGATTTCACCACAGTCGCGCGCAGCCTGGCGCTGGTCTACACGGCGCCGATCTTTGCCGCGGGGCTGGGGTGGCTGTGTTGCGGTCTGCGGCTGTCGCTGCGCCAGTGGGGAGGGATTGTACTGGCGGTGGCGGGGGTTGCGATCCTGGCTGGCTTTGAGCCTGGTCTGGACCGCCGCAAGCTGGGCGGGGATTTGCTGGCCTTGTTGAGTGCTGTCGCCTTTGCGCTCTACAGCCTTGCCGGGCGCCGGCAGAGAATGCCGTTGTTGACCTATGTGGGGGCTGTCTATCTGTTGGGGGGGCTTTGGCTGTTGCCGCTGGCCCTTCTTGACCTTTCCGTGGGGGGGTACAGCCCGGCTGCGGTGGGCAGTGTGGTGGCGTTGGCGGTGGTGCCGCTTGGGATCGGGCATACCTTGTACAATGCGGCGTTGCGGCTGTTGCCGGCGGCGACGGCCAATCTGCTGGCGACCCAGGAGATCACCGGCGGCATTTTGTTGGGAATCGTATTTTTGGGGGAGATCCCGAGCTGGGTGACCCTGGTGGGGGTGTTGGTGGCCATGGGGGGGATCGGGGTGGTCTTGGCTGAGAGAAACGTATGAAGGGATCGGGGTCTGTGTATGCGGCGTCTTGAACTGTTTCCGCTCACCACCGTGCTGGAGCAGGATGTGGGGGGGGGGCTTGCGTTGTCGATCGGGGGCTGTCGTCTGTCGGCGTTGGCTGCTGAGTTTGGCACGCCGCTCTACTGTTTTGATGCAGCCACCTTGAACGATGCGGCCGAGCAGTACCGGGCCGCCCTGGCGAGTGCCTACCCGGGCTCCTCTGCGGTCACCTATGCTGGGAAAGCGTATCTTGCGTTGGGGATCGTGCGGTGGGTGCAGCGGCAGGGCTTGTGGCTGGACTGCACGGGAGCTGGCGAGCTGGCGATTGCGGTGCGGGCGGGGCTGGCACGCGAGCGTATTTTGGTACACGGTGTACACAAGAGCGACGAGGATCTGGCGGCTGCTGTGCGGTTTGCGGCTGTGATCGTGGTCGACAACCTGCCGGAGCTCTATCGGTTGAGCCCGCTGCTGCATGCGGCGTCGCGGCCTCCGGCGCTCTGGTTGCGGGTCAGGCCGGGTGTTGCGGTGGAGACCCACAGCTACCGGCAGACAGGCCAGGAGGAGAGCAAATTTGGGATGGCGCTGTCGGAGGTGATGGAGGCGGTGCGCTATTGTCTGGCCCAGGGCCACGAACTGAGCGGGCTGCATTTTCATCAGGGGTCACATTTTGAAGATCCTGCTCCGATCGGGGCGGCGTTGGCGACGGTGTTGGATCTGGCTGTCGAACTCCGTGCAGCTACGGGGTGGCAACTGCAGACCCTCTGTCCGGGTGGGGGGTGGGGGGTGGCCTACCACGAAGAGGCGCTGCCGCAGCCAGATGTGGCAGCGTATGTGGGGTTTGTGGCCCAGCAGGTGGTCGCTGGCTGTCGGCAGCGGGGGTTGGAACTGCCTGCGCTGCATCTGGAGCCGGGCCGCAGTCTGGTGGCGCGCGGCGGTGTTGCGCTCTATCGGGTCGGTGCTGTCAAAGAGACTGCGTCGCGGCGTTGGCTACTGATCGACGGCGGCATGGCGGACAACCCCCGGCCGGCGCTGTATGGGGCCCGGTACAGTGCATTGCCGGTCTGTGCCCCGGAGCGTCCGGGTGCAGGTCCGGTCTGGATTGCGGGTCCTTACTGCGAGAGCGGAGACATCTTGATCGAGGGGTTGGAGATGCCGGTTCTGGAGGTGGGGGAGCTGTTGGCTGTGCCGGTGAGTGGCGCGTACCATCTGTCCATGCAGAGCAACTACAACGGTGCACGGCGGCCCGCCGTGTTGTGGCTGGAGAATGGATCTGCCACCTTGATCCAGCGTCGTGAAACGCTGGCAGATCTATTTGACCGCGACCTGGACTAGAGTCTGGTCAAGTTTGAAGCGATGGATACGCGGTATCCTTTCCCAAAGC
Source organism: uncultured Chloroflexota bacterium (assembly GCA_903858085.1). Lineage (GTDB taxonomy): Bacteria > Chloroflexota > Anaerolineae > Caldilineales > Caldilineaceae > Caldilinea. The sequence goes on along the minus strand of CAIOHJ010000124.1, from coordinate 14,540 downwards.
GCTGGGGGTGCGGTTCAAAGTTTTGCGGGCGGGTACAGACACCGCGAAACCCAGCTTTCGCTCTGGGGAGCAGGTTACGGCTGTGACAGCAGCTGGTCGACGGCTGTGGTCAGCTCGCCCAATGTGGCAGCCATGACGACGTTGCTGCAGAGCGGTGCGTAGCGGAGCATATCGCTGTCGCCGCTTCCCCAGAGCGCGGGGGGCTCTGGGTTGATCCAGATCATCTGCCGTGAACGTCGTGCCAGTTTCTGGAAAGTCTCCAACGCCGGGTTGTTGTCGTTGTTGCGACCGTCGCCTACCAGGATGAAAGTTGTGCGCTGATCGACCGTGTCCAGGTACTTCTGCGCAAATTGGTCGAGGGCCAGGCCAAGGTCTGTGCTGTAGTAGCCGGGCGGCATCCGCTGCAGCACGGCTGTAATCGCCTCGTTGGCGTCTTTGCCGGCAAAATCGGGGGAGATGTACTCCAGGTGGTCGATAAACGCGAAGGCATGTGTCTTGCTTACCATGTCTTGCAGCGCGTAGACCAGGCTGAGCATCAACTCCGAGCAGAAGCGCATCGAGGTGCTGATATCGCAGAGCACGACGAGTTTGGGTTTGAGGCGGTGGTTGCGGTGTTTGATCTCCACCGGCACGCCTGCATGTTGGAGGTTGGCGCGAATCGTGGCTTTGGCGTCGAGTTGGCCGTTCTTGGCCTGTTTTTGGCGCAGGGCGATGCGGCTGCGCAGCCGATTGGCGAGGCGGCGCACTTCTTTGCGCAGCAGAGCCATCTCGCGGTCAGAGAGGGCACTGAAGGGGCGATCGAGCAGGTCGTCGAGGGGAGGTGCATCGGGTGTGGCCTCGCCCATTGTTTCGGCGATCTTCTGGCCGGCGTAGCGGCTCACCTGCTCCTGGAGCGCCTTCTGGTTGGCCTGGATCAGCTGCCGCAGCTGGTGAAGCCGCTGTTTGTTCATGCCCATTTGGGCGAGCAGCTGCATGAGTCTGTGCGTTGCCTGCTGTACTTCCGGGAAGCCCAACGCGCGTAGCATGCGTTGGGTGTACCTGTCCCGATCCTGCAGCTCCCGGGTGCGGTGGAGTCCGGTCATCCGCGCCAGTGGGTCGAGCTCCTGCTGGCTGAGCTGTTCGCCGCGCAGCAGTTTTTCCAGCAGCTGGCGAAGCTGATCGCCGAACTGATGCAGCAACTGCGCCAGCTGCTGTGCTTCTGCGGGCGACAGATCTTGGGTGGCGTCCTGCATGGGCTGCTCGGCGCTGTCGAAGAAAAGCGGGAACAACGCATCGAAGGTGGGCAGGCCGCTGGCCTCCTTGACGAGTGTGGCGCGCAGGCTGAGCCGGAAAGGTTCACGTTCCTGCACGCCGAGCACCTTCACCGCCTGAAAAGCGTCTGTACTCTCGGCCAGGCTGATGCGCACCCCGCCGGCGCGCAGTGCGGAGATGAAGCGGATCATCTGCTCGTTCATGGAGAATCTCCCTCGTTGCGCCACTGCGATGGCCGGCGATTTTTTTCCAACTGCGGCCCTTTTTCGGTCACGTCGAGGCGGCGTTTGACCTTTTGGAGGTCGCTTTCGTGTTTCAGCAGCACGCTCAACGTATTCTCCAGGACGTCACGGTCGAGCTGGTGGGCGTTGAGGGCGACCAACGACCTTGCCCAGTCCAGCGTTTCGGAGATGCTGGGGGACTTGCGCAGGTCGAAATTGCGCAGGCGATGCACCAGGTCGACTGCTTGCTGTGCCAGCTTGGAGGCCAACTCGGGCACCTTGAGCTGCACGACGGCCAGTTCTTGATCCACCGATGGATAGCCGATGAACAGGTAGAGACAGCGCCGCTTGAGTGCCTCGCTCAACTCTCGGGTGTTGTTGCTGGTCAGCAGCACAATGGGCCGATGGACGGCGACGAGGGTGCCCAACTCTGGCACTGTGACCTGAAAATCACTGAGCACTTCGAGCAAAAACGCCTCAAATTCAGCGTCGGCGCGGTCGATCTCGTCGATGAGGAGCACTGTCGGTTTGTCGTTGAGAATTGCTTTGAGCAGCGGGCGTTGCAGCAGGAAGCGCATTGAAAAGAAGACATCTTCTTCCTGGGCGAGCCGGTCGGCGGCCTGCGCCAGCGTGTTGGCGCCCGCCAGCGTATCTTGCAACTTGTCGCGCAGCAGCTGCGTGTAGAGGAGCTGCTTGGCATATTCCCATTCATAGAGCGCCTTGGTCTCGTCCAGCCCTTCATAACATTGCAGGCGGATCAACGTGCGCCCGGTGGCGTGGGCAAGGCTCTTCGCCAGTTCGGTCTTGCCGACGCCTGCGGGCCCTTCGCAGAGCAACGGCTTGCCGAGCTGCATAGTCAGAAAGAGTGTCGTCGCGATCTCGTCGCTGGCGATGTACTGCTGGCCACGCAACGCCTCCTGGACCTGAAGTGGGGTAACAAACAATGGTGTTTCGCTCACAAAAACTCCTTGATTTTACGGAGGTGCAGAGAGTCTGCCGCTGGGCAGCCAGTTCGTCAGCTTGGATCTCATTATCGCCAAGTTTATTCTGTTTGGCAAGGCCGTGGATCAGTGGCTTTTGTAGCTTTGGGGAGGATCCCCCGGGGAGGCACGGCGGGCGGGCAGGGTCTCGCTGATCATACGCAGCAATTCTGTGGCGACATCATCGACGCGTCGCTTGTAGCGCAGCATATCGCGGCGGCATTCGACCTCGGCTGCCGTCTCTGCCTTGAAGGAGCGCAGGGTTTCTTCCAACTCTGCGTCGACTTGAAGCCGGGCTGGGTTGACTGGCTGTCCGCGCAAAAATTCGCGCAGCTCTTTTGCAATCATCGTGTCGTAGTGGGTCAGATCGTTGTGCAGATCGACCAGACGGTCCGAGCCGATGGCTGGCATCGGCATTGCCCTCAACGTTTCCCAGGCCCGGTTCAGCTTGCGTCGGTACACGAATCGTTTCCTGTGAATCTGTGGTCGGTTGAAATCCCCTGCCAAGAGGAGATGTGTTGGATTATAAAGGGGGCTGACCTACCGGCCAAAAATGCGCCCCCAAAACTGTACAGATCGATGGCGGGCGCTGCTGCCAGATTTGGCTGTTGCGGTCAGGTCGATCTAGGTCGATTGACGGTTGACAGTTCAAGAACATTTGTACTATATTGGAGGGGCATCGGGCAAAAATATGTACGGCGATCCGGCTCAAAAATCAGCCGCAAGGAGGCAACATGGCACAGGCACGCAAGCAGGAAAATGCGGTGGAGGTTGGGAAGGTAGAGGTTGGGAAGGTAGAGGTTGGGAAGGTAGAGGTTGGGAAGGTGAAGGCGTTGGAGACGACGCTGGTCAACTTGAACAAAAAATATGGGGATGGGATCGTCATGAAGCTGGGGGACGCCACGAAGCTTCAGGTCGAATCGATCGCCAGCGGGAGCCTGAGTCTGGACCTTGCCTTGGGGGTGGGGGGGTACCCACGCGGTCGCATCGTCGAAATTTACGGGCCAGAAAGCTCGGGGAAGACCACGCTCTGTCTGCATGCGATTGCGCAGGCGCAGCGTGAGGGGGGGATCTGCGGCTTTGTGGATGTCGAGCATGCGCTGGACCCCTCCTACGCCGAGAAAATTGGGGTGGATGTGAGCAACCTTTATGTGAGCCAGCCGGACACGGGCGAGCAGGCGTTGGAGATTGCCGAGGCTCTGATTCGCTCGAATGCGATGGACATTGTGGTGGTCGACAGTGTTGCGGCATTGGTGCCGCGCGCGGAAATTGAGGGGGAGATGGGGGACAACCATGTGGGGTTGCAGGCTCGGCTGATGAGCCAGGCGCTGCGCAAGCTGACCGGGGCTGTGAAGGCCAGCAACACCTGTATGATTTTCACCAACCAGCTGCGCCAGAAGATCGGGGTGATGTTTGGCAACCCGGAGACCACGACGGGGGGGATGGCGCTCAAATTTTACGCCAGTGTGCGGCTGGATGTCCGGCGGATCGAAAGCATCAAGCAAGGGGAAACGGTGGTCGGCAATCGCACGCGAGTCAGCGTCAAAAAGAACAAGGTGGCCCCTCCTTTCCGCACCGCTGAATTTGACATCATGTACAACGAAGGGATCAGCGCAACGGGGGATCTGCTGGATTTGGCAGTGGAGGAGGAGCTGGTGGCCAAGCGCGGTTCTTTTTATGCGTACGGCGACATTCGTCTTGGCCAGGGGCGGGAGAATGCCAAGCTGTTTTTGTCGGAGAACCCTGACCTGGCGGTAGAGATCGACCGGGTTGTGCGCGAGCGCTATGCGCTGCCGGTGCCGGGGACAGCGGCCAGGGGGGCCAAGGAGTCTGCCAAGGAGTCTGCCAAGGAGTCTGCCAAGGAGTCTGCCAAGGAGTCTGCCAAGGAGTCTGTTGCCAGGGGGGGCAAGGGGGTCAGGGAGAGCGCTGCCAGGGAGAGTGCTGCCGGCGAGATCGCTGCCGGCGAGGCGCCAGGGAACCCGCTGCAGCTGTGAAGTGTGCAGCCACAGAAAGGCGAAGGGGGCAATGCAGGCAGTTCAGATTCAGGGGACGGGGGGCCGTGAGGTGTTGCGGCTGGTGGAAGAGGTGGAGGTGCCGCAGCCAGGGGCTGGGGAGGTGCGTCTCCAGCTGGAGTATGCGGGGTTGAACTTTATCGATATTTATCAGCGCACAGGCCAGTACAAACTGCCCCTGCCTTTTATCCCGGGGCTGGAGGGGGCAGGGGTCGTGGACGCGGTCGGGGCCGGGGTCACCGAGGTGCAACCTGGCGATCGTGTGGCCTACTGCATGGTCAACGGCGCCTATGCGGAGTATGCGGTGGTGCCGGCGGATCGGCTGGTGCCTGTGCCTGCCGACCTGGATCTGGCGGTGGCCACGGCGTTGATGGTTCAGGGGATGACGGCGCATTATCTGGCGCTGAGCACCTTTCCCCTTTCTGGCCAGCACACGGCGTTGATCCATGCTGCGGCGGGGGGGACGGGGCGGCTGTTGGTGCAGGTGGCCAAGCGTACGGGGGCGCGTGTGATCGCCACTGCGGGGACTGCGGAGAAGGCTGCACTGGCGCGCAGTGCTGGGGCGGACGAAGTGATCGTCTATACGGAGGTCGATTTTGTCGGTGAGGTCAAGCGGTTGGCTGGGAGGGTGGATGTGGTCTACGACTCGGTCGGTCAGAGTACCTTTGCGGGTGGGCTGGACTGTTTGAAGCCGCGCGGGCTGATGGTCTTGTGGGGGCAGGCCAGCGGGCCGGTGGGCACATTGGACCCGCAGCTGTTGAATCAAAAGGGCTCTTTGTATCTGACGCGGCCGAGCCTGGGGGCTTATATTGCTGGGCGCAGCGAACTTTTGCAGCGGGCCTACGATCTTTTCAGCTGGGTGCGTGCCGGGCAGTTGGACGTACGGATCGATCGGGTGTTTCCGCTCGCCCAGGTTGCGGAGGCGCAGGGCTATCTTGAGGGGCGGCAGAGCCGTGGGAAGGTGTTGTTGCGCCCTGTCTAGTTCCAAGAGAACGGTGGAAAAATAGACTGGCTGGCGGGGATCGGGTAGACTATAGGGCATGGCAAAAAAGAAACTGCAAGGTCAGGTGGCGATTCTCAGCGGGGGGGGGCGTGGGATTGGTGCGGCGGCGGCCGCCCGGCTGGCTGCTGGGGGGGCGAAGTTGGTGTTGGTGGCACGCACCGAGCAAGAGGTGGAGTCGGTGGCTGCCGGTCTGCGCCGACAAGGGGCCCAGGCGCTGGCTGTGGTGGGGGACATCAGCGACCCTGAGGTGGTGGAAGAAGTGGTCGAAACTGCGCTGGAGCAGTACAACCGGGTCGATATCCTGGTCAACAACGCGGCGGTGCTTTGGCCTTTTGAGGAGATCGCAGAGAGCGATCCTGAGGAGTGGGCGTACAACATTGCGGTCAATCTGATTGCACCTTATTGGTTGGTGCGCAATGTTCTGCCGGTCATGTTGGACCAGGGGAGTGGCCGAATTCTGGCGGTGGGGGATGGGACAGCGCCCTTGGCAGGGGCCAGCGCCTATCTGGCGGCCAAAGCAGGTCTGGAGATGTGGATGCGCGTCTTGGCGACGGAGGTGGCTGGGAGCGGGGTCAGCGCCAATCTGCTGGATCCAGGGGCGGTCGACAGTGCGTTGCAGGAAGATTTGCGCACGGTTGACACGACCGGCACGCGGCTGGACACGGCCTGTTTTCACGAACTGCACGAGCGGGGGCAGCTGCAACCGCCGGCGCAGATTGGAGAGTTGATCTACTGGTTGGTCGGGCCTTGGGGCCGCGCGTACAACGGCGAACGTTTTTCGGCAGCGGACCAGGCCTGGCGGCAGCGGGTTGCCGCCGATCTGGCCTGAGGGCAGGTTCTGGCGGGGGGACTTTGCGGGCCTGGCAGCGATCGAGCCGTCCTCAGGGACAACCGACTCGTGGCAAGACGGCGGCCAACCGTCTGCGACGGGTGGATACCTTTTTTTTGTTGTACGACCCTTTTCTGCTGCGCAGGCAGGATGGCGGCTTTGCCTCGGCCTGGTTTGTCGATCTGGGCTACGGGGCTGCGCCTGTGACCACTTTGGAAAGTGCGGCTCGTTTGGGCCGGGTGAACCCCTTGCTGCCGATCCTGGGGGTGGAGATCGACCCGCTGCGGGTGGCTGCAGCACAGCCGTATGCCAGCCAGCGGATTCAGTTCCGGCTGGGGGGCTTCAATCTGCCGCTGAAAACAGACATCGACGGCCAGCGCGAGCAGGTCCGTGCGATCCGGGCTTTCAACGTGTTGCGCCAGTACGCTGAATCTGCGGTCGAGCAAGCCTACACCGAACTGGCCTGTCACAGCCTGCCGGGGGCACTGTTGGTGGAGGGGACATCGGATCCTGCGGGGGATCTGTGGGTGGCCAATGTGCTGCGGCGGGGCAAGCAGCTGCCGATCTGGGAGCCAGAGGGGGTGGTCTTCAGCAGCCGGCTGCGCACCCCGTTTGAGCCGGCGGATTTTCAGGCGGTGCTGCCCAAAAAATGGATCCACCGCATGGTGGCGGGGGAACCGATCTACGAATTCATCCAGGGCTGGAAGGAAGCTGCCCGGCGGACTGTGGCAGAGCGGAGCTGGGGGGATCGCCGTTGGTTTGTGGCGGCTGGGCAGGAACTTCACCGCAGCGGGTGGGGGGTGGATCCGCGGCCGCGCTGGTTGTCGCGGGGATACTTGTTGGTGAGTCAGGGAATGGAGGGAGCACGGCATGGCCTATGAAAAGCTGCCCGACCCGGTTGTTCGTCCCAGACATGCGCTGGTGGTCGACGACGAGCCGGCGAGCCGTGCCTGCCTCTCTGCGCTGCTGGCGGGCATCGGGCTGGATGTGGAGGCGGTGGCCAGCGGCAGCGAGCTGTTGCAGCGGCTGGCGTTGTGCCCTGACCTGATTTTGCTCGACACTGGGCTGGCGGAAGAGGATGGCTATGCGTTGTGCCGTGCATTGAAGCAGTCGGAACGCCACGCGCACATTCCGGTCATTTTGGTCGTTGAAGCGGATGAGGCGCCGGATCTGGAATCTGGGATGGCGGGGGGGGCGGATGATTTTGTAGCCCGGCCTGTGACATTGCCGGTGCTGCGGGCGCGGGTGCGCACGCTGCTGCGGATCCAAGAAGAGCGTGAGCGGTTCGAGCGGTTGTTGGAGAAGCGTCAGGCGCTCTCTTACATGATCATCCACGATCTGCGCAACCCACTGGCGGCGGTCAGCCTGTATTTGCAGCTGCTGCGTCGGCGGAGCAACAACCTGATCGACCCTGGCAATTATCTCCAGGTGGCCATGACCCAGACGCACAAGATCAGCAGTTTTCTGGACGACATGTTGTTGCTGGCGAAGATGGAGCGGGGCCAGCTCGTCTTGGCGCGCACGGCGCTGGTGGTCGACCAGATTGTGGCCGAGGTCTGCCAGAAACTGGCGCCGGAGGCGGAGCGGCAGAACAATACGATTGTGGTCAAGTGTGAGGGTCAGCCTTCCCCGGTGAGCGCTGACCCGGCGCTGATCCGGCGTGTGGTCGAGAATTTGGTTCTCAACGCTTTGAAATTTACACCGCCGCAAGGCACGGTCACGGTGAGGGCTTTTTATCCTCGCTCTGGCTACGCTGGGGAGAGTGGCGGGGCAGCTGTGCTCTTCAGTGTGGCTGACCAGGGACGGGGGATTCCCCCGGAGGATTTTGTCCGCATGTTTGACGCGTACGAGGCTGTGCACATGAAGGAAGCGCTTGGGAAGGCCGAACTGGGGCTGGAACTAGCCTTCTGTCGGATGGTGGTCGAGGCACACGGTGGCCGGATTTATGCGGGCAACAACCCAGACCGGGGTGCGGTCATCACGGTCGAGCTGTGAGCTGGCGTCGGCTCTGGCAGGCGGCGATAAAGCTTTGCCAGAGCTGGGCGTGGGGGCTGTCGAGCTCAAAAAGTCGTTCGGGGTGCCACTGCACGCCGAACACCCAGCGATGGCTGTGGCTTTCGTAGGCTTCGACCAGCCAGCGGTCAGCGGTGGCGGCGCTTTGGAAAAGGGGGGCCAGGGAGGGTGGGTCGATCCCTTGGTGGTGGAAGGTGTTGACGCTGAACCGTTCGGTGGCCACGATCGCGTGCAGCCGGCTCCCGGCGACCACCTGGACATCGTGGAAACGGGTGCCCCCGTCGGGGGCTGGGCGATGGCCGTCGAGGTGTTGGACCATAGCGCCGCCGGCGGCCACGTTGAGCACCTGGCAGCCACGACAGATGCCGAACAGCGGCAGGTCACGCTCCAGTGCTGACTGGGCCAGCCCGATTTCCAGTTCATCTCGTCGGAGGTCAATGCTCTCTGCTTCGGCGCCGTTGAGCTCCTGGTTGAAGTAGTGGGGGGCGACATCCCCGCCGCCGGAGAGGATCAGCCCGTCGAGGTAGTCGAGCACTGCGGAGGGCAGGCGGCCGCAAGGGTCGGGCAGAAAGCGAGTCCCATCTGGAAGCAGGGTGCTCCAGTCTGGGGTCAAGAGCACGGGCATTGCTTGGAAGCTGCCGACCATGGCGATGTAATTGTGTGCGTTCTGCTGTAGCCATTCTGGGTGGCCGTGGCGTGACGTGATGCCGATCCAGAGAGGTCGGCTGTCTTGGGGCATGGCAGGGGAGGAGGTAAACGTCTCCTTCAGATCGGCGGACATAGAGATCGATCTCACTCCTTCTTCACAAAAGCCACAATAAGATGCACAATACGATGGTGGAGCAGGTGGGTCGCCAGGTTGTGGCAGCCCATTCTGTCCACCAGGAACGACTGAAATTGCGGACTCTGTCCAAGGTAGCTGCGCAGGGTATAAGTATAGCATGTCATTTGCATCGATTGCAATTGGGGTTCTGCTGTTTTTGTTGGTGCTGGCCTTGCTGGGGGCTCTGTTGTTTCTCTATCTTTACGGGTGGAGGATGCAGCGTGCCACCCCGAGGTTGGAGGGGCGTATTTCGGTGGCGGGCCTGGCGCAGAGTGTCGAAATTTTGCGTGACAAGCATGGGGTGCCCCATCTTTATGCGCAGAGCGAGGCGGATTTGCAGCGTGCCTTGGGGTGGGTGCACGCCCAGGATCGTTTCTGGCAGATGGAGCAGGCGCGGCGGGTGGCGCAGGGGCGGCTGGCAGAAGTCTTTGGCGAGGCTGCGCTGGAGGCAGACCGTTTTGCCCGGACCGTTGGGTTGCAGCAGGCAGCGGAGGCGGACGCTGCCCTGTTGGACCCGGCGACCCGCCAGCTGCTGGCGTGGTACTGCGAGGGGGTGAACGCGTATTTGGCGGCACACCCAGGGCGGGTCAGCGCCGAGCACAACCTGCTGCGCGTCCCGGTGGAGCCCTGGCGGATCACCGACACATTGGGGGTGGCCAAGGCGTGGGGCTGGAGCATGAGTGGCAACTGGCAGAGTGAGCTGGTGCGCCTGCAGCTCTTTCAGCAGCTGGGTTCTCACACTGCCGCCGACCTGGAGCCTGACTTTCCGCAGGAGGCGCTGGTGGGGGTAGGCGGGTCAGAGGAGTCTGCGTTGCGGTTGCAGAGTGCTGCGGGGCTGTTGTTGGGGCAGTACGAACAAGTGCGCCCGTGGCTGGGGGGGGAGAGCAGCGGCCAGGGCAGCAACAGCTGGGTGTTGGCTCCGAAGCGCAGCTTGAACCGGCTGCCGCTGCTCTGTGCCGACCCACATCTGCAGGTGCAGTTGCCGGCTGCGGTCTACGAGGTGCACCTGTGTGGGCCAGAAAGTGAAGTCAGCGGCAGCACATTTCCGGGGATGCCAGGGGTTTTCATCGGCCACAATGCGGCGATCGCCTGGGGGATGGCCAACGCGCACGTCGACACGCAGGATCTGTTTGTGGAGCGCCCGCACCCGGAGCGGGAGGGCTACTTTGCCTGGGGGGAAGGTTGGGAGGCTGCCGGGGTCCGTGAGGAGACGATCGGGGTTCGGCGGGGCCCTTCCCATACCGAGCGCATCGTCCAGACTCGGCAGGGGCCGATTCTCTCTGGGTTTGTGCGTTCCTCTCTGGAGGGGGGGGCGGAGCTTCCCTTGTTGTCGCTGAAGTGGAGCGGCCATACAGCGGGCACGGTGCTGACCAGCGTGCTGGCGTTGAATCGGGCAAGCAACTGGGAGGAATTTGGCGCGGCCCTCTCTGGCTGGACCACGCCGCCGATGAACCTGACCTTTGCGGACCGGCGGGGCAACATCGGCTATCGTATGGCGGGGCGTGTGCCGCTGCGTTCGGCCAACCTGGGGCTGGTGCCGGCGGCAGGGTGGGAGCAGACGCACAGCTGGGCTGGCTGGGTGCCGTTCGACGAATTGCCGCACTGCTACAACCCCCCTTCAGGGCTGATCATCGTGGCCAACCAGAAGGTTGTCGGCGACGACTACCCTCATTTTTTGGGGATCGAATTTGACCCAGGCTGGCGGGCGGCGCGTATCCAGCAGCTGTTGGGTGAAAAAGAGCGTTTTACGGTGCGTGACATGGAGGAAATTCAACAAGACAACGGCAGTTTGTTGGCCAAAGCGTTTATCCCCTGGTTTACGCTGCTGTACAGCGAAGATCCCTTTGAAAAGAGTGCGATCCAGGCGCTGCGCAAATGGAACTGGCGGATGGACAGCGACAGCCCTGCGGCTCTGATTTTTCACTATCTGCTCATGAACCTGCTCGAACTGAGTTTTGGCGACAAGCTGGGGGCAGGCAGCAGCGGATATCTGGGCAAGAACCATTTTCCGATTTTTCAGCACCAGCCCTTCTGGCTGCGTGCGGAGACGCGGCTTTTGCAGATTGTGGGGGAGTACAGCGACTCATTTTGGTATGCCGATCGGGCGCAGGGGCGCCAGCGGGATCGACTTGCTCTGCTGCAGGAGGCGTTGGTGCGTTCGGTCAAGAGCATCCGGCGGCTGTATGGGGACAGCATGCTGCGTTGGGCCTGGGGAAAAGCCCATCAGGTTCGCTTTACCCACCCGTTGGGGGAGGCTCGGCTGGTCGGCGGTTTTTTCAGCCGGTCGCCGCTGCCGGTCGGTGGGGACGCCACCACGCCCAACCAGACGCGCGGCGCCTTTGGGCTGCCCCCTGGTCTGATTCAGACCATTCCGGTCTATCGTCAGATCGTCGAAGTGGGGGCTTGGGACCGTTCACAGAGCGTGGTGGCTGGCGGGCAATCTGGCCATGCCTTGAGCCGGCTCTACGACGACCAGATTGTGATGTGGCGTGAGGGGGTCTATCACCGCAACCCTTGGTCGCGACCGGAGGTGGAGAAGGCGGCTGCCTATCGGCTGCAGCTGCTGCCCGCCGAGGTGTGAACCCTTGCGGGAGGCTGTCTGGAGAGATGAGTACACGTCGGCGCAGATAAATTCACAAATTCATGTGACGCACTCCGCCGAATTGTGGACTGCATACTCGAGCAGATTGCGTCACGATATCAACGAGTTGTTTGTGCTGACGTGCATTGGTATTACCGCGCAACCCTTGCCACAGAATGCCGATGCGATGTGAAATGAAGAAGCGTGGTATCGTTCTCCATCTACCAGCGAGCAGGCGGGCGAAAGGAGATACCATGCTCAGCCGAATTGTCCCTTTGTTGCCCTGCGCGTCACCGAAGCGTATGCTAATCTGCCAGGCCCAGAAGTTTGGCTGATCATTCGCCAAAACCTGGCTGACCCGACCGCAGTGAAGTTCTACTTCAGCTCATTTCTTGGTCCGCTTGCGGGTTCGCTTGCAACCGCTGGCCGCCGCACTCACAGTCTATCAGCTCTGGCTGTTGCTTATCGTCTTACCCAAACCTTTGCTCGATGCGGTAGCTGCATTATTGGCCAGGGGGCGCTCCTATCAAAAACGGAAACTATCAAGCCTATCTCGCATCGCAAGACTAAACTGAAGCAACTGGCGTTGCTCGTACCTGGCCTTACGCTGTAATACGATTCCTGTTCCCTCTGGAAAGTTGCCAGACTCCTCCCTGGTCCAGGATTTTCGTATTTGGAATTGCTGCCGTACGAATGCTCCGCAGCGACCCTGGCTGGCGTTGCTCGTAGTCGTTTCTCATAGCCGTTTCTCGTAGTCGTTTCTCACTGCGGACTGCCGACGTGCTATACTGTCCTTATCGCTGGAGATCTATGCCAGCGCACCATCTGAAAAGGATCTGCTGTGCTGCCCGTCGACCAACTGCTGCTGATCGCCATCATTCTCCTCTCCACCACCCTGTACGTGACCAGCTGGTTGCCAACTGAAATCACAGCGCTGGGCACCATTGTGGCACTGATGGCGACAGGCCTGCTCGAACCTGGCGACGCACTCAGCGGGTTTTCTTCGACCGCCACCATCACGGTAGGGGCCATGTTCATCCTGAGCGCAGGGCTGATGCGGACCGGCGCCCTGGAAATGATAACCCTCTACCTTGGACGCTTCGCCCAGGGCAGCGCCCGCCGGCTGCTGCTGCTGCTGGCACTGGTCGAGATACCGGTCAGCGCGTTCATGAACAATACCCCGGTCGTGGTGATGATGATCCCGGTCGTGGTCTCACTTTGTCGCCAGTACAACCTGCGCCCCTCCAAATTTCTGCTGCCAGTTTCCTATTTTGCGGTGCTGGGCGGCACAGTTACTCTGCTGGGCACCAGCACCAATATCCTGGTCTCCGATCTCTACCACAAAGCCGGTGGGTCCGGGCTCGGCCTGTTTGATTTCACGGCCCTCGGGCTTGTCTACGCAGCCGTCGGCGGAGGCTTTCTGGTGCTCTTCGGCCATCGCCTCCTCCCCAATGACTCGCCGCTGGCCACACTCACCCATCTTCACACCCACGCCACCTATCTCACCGAAATGGTCGTGGCCGCAGAGAGTAAAGTCAACGGCAGGCAGGTGACCGCTGTCTTCGAACAGATCGCGCTGCACAGCCGCTCACACACCCCTCTGCGCCGACACCGTCGCCTTCATTCTGGGGAGCCCCGCCCCCCCCAGCCTCCCCCAGCCAGCGTCACCTTGCTCGAAGTGCTGCGCGACGGACAGCGCTATCAGGCGGAACCCCTGCAAAAGTTGATCTTGCAGCCCGCAGACATTCTGCTGGTGAGTGGCCCCCCCAAGGATCTCCTGCTCCTCCAACAGACACACCAGCTCTCTCTGGCAACGGTCTTCGAAGATACGCTCAAAGCTGGAAACCTCGACCTCAAAGAGCAGGTCATGGAAGCTGTCATCATGCCAGGCTCAGAAATCGTGGGGAACTCGCTCAAACAGCTCCAGCTGCACAGCCGCTTTGGGGTCAAAATTATGGGGATCCAACACCAAGGTTCTCAACAAATGCAGGGGCTGCGGGACCAACGCCTCATCGTCGGGGATGTGCTGCTGCTGCAAGGCGAGACAGTCAACCTGCGCACGGCAGCAGCCAGTTGCCGAATGTTGCTGGTCGAAGGGGTCGAGGAGTCGCTGATCCGCAAAACCAAAAACACCACAGCCCTCCTCATCATGGGGCTGGTCGTCGCACTGGCCACCTTCACCGAAATTCCGATCGTCACCTTGTCGCTGGCTGGCGCAATGACCCTGATGCTGACCCGCTGCCTGCGTGTCGACGAAGCCGCCGCCTCGCTGGAAGTGCCAACCCTGATGCTGCTGGCCGGCACCATCCCGATCGGGCTGGCCATGGAAAGCACCGGGCTGGTCCAGACCCTTGTCGACAGCCTGGTCTCCGTCGTCGGGCTCTCCAACCCCCACCTTTTTTTGGTCGTCTTTTATATCCTGACAGCCCTGCTGACCGAATTGCTCTCCAACAACGCCGTGGCTGTCTTGTTGACCCCGGTCGCGCTGAGCCTCGCCGCCACCCTCGCCATCGACCCCATGCCCCTGCTGGTCGCTGTCATCTTCGGCGCCAGCGCTTCGTTTATGACCCCGTTCGGCTACCAGACCAACGCCATCGTCATGGGACCCGGCGGCTACAAATTTGTCGACTATCTCCGCATCGGACTCCCGCTGCAGCTTCTGATGGTGCTGATCGCCTCCAGCCATATCCCAGTTCTGTGGCCCCTCTAGTACACGTCGGCGCAAATAAATCCACAGTAATTGCTCAGGCATAGAAGTCTGCTGAGGTGTGCTGAACAGGCCGCACCGGGCAAGTAGAGCGAGTTGCCAACTCGCTCTACTTGCTGA
>CAIOHJ010000123.1 GCA_903858085.1 uncultured Chloroflexota bacterium | reverse complement strand
GTCGTTCTCCGGCGGGCCGACGTGACGCAGACCGCAGGTCACCAGCAACCCACCGTTGAAAAGACGCAGCCACCCCCCTCCAAAATCAGCGGCATGGGGCGATCCTTGGCTGATCCAGGTGAGCGGACGCCCGTTGTACGCCGCCAGCCCGATGTCCAGGCCGCGATCGGGCAGCAACGTCAAAGTCAGCCCGCTGGCATTGTAGCCGTCAACCACACGCAGGCCATTCGTCAGCGTGGCCTGCCGCCAATCGATAAACTGGCGAAGATCGACGCTGTGCTGCTCGAGCATTGCACGGCTCAGGTCAAAGTTTGGCATGTTTGCGCTCCTTCCAGCTCTGTTGAGAGGTTGTCTGTCCACCGGCGCCGCCGCTCTCCTCCCCGAACAGCCCCAGCTGAATCCCCGCAGGGGGAGGCTCCCTCCCCTCGCGCAGGTGCAGCTCGAGCAGCGCCGCTTCGATTTCACCGATAAAACGCGAAGGCGGGTTCTCCTGCCTTCGCCCATACAGAAAACGGCGCCGCGCATGGCTCAAGATCAGCTGGGTGCGGGCCCGGGTCATGGCCACATAAAAGATGCGCCGCTCCTCTTCCAGGTCACAGGGGTCATCAAGGCGCTGGTAGGGGGCCACCCCTTCTTCACAACCCGCCAGAAACACCACCGGGAATTCCAGCCCTTTGGCAGCATGAAAAGTCATCAAGGTCACACGATCCGCACGCAGGTCAAACCGATCCCCCGCACTTTCCAGCAGTGCCATTTCCAAAAAGTCGCGGCACCGCCTCCCAAAGGGAAGCGCCCGCTCGACCAGCTGCCGGCTGAGTGCTTCGCTCAGCTCCAGAAAGACCGCAAGCGCTTCGATACACGCCGCAAGGCTCTGGGTCGCCCAGATGGCTTCCAGGTTTGCCCAGAAGTCAGCCAGTTTCTGCAGACGCCGCTGCTGGGACGCCGGGCATCTGCCCGCCAGCTGCTGCAAAGCCGCCGGCAAGGTCGACCGCAGACTGTGTGACCGCAGACTGTGCGACAGCAGACTGTGCGACAGCAGCTGAGCGTCCGCCGCCGCTGTATCCGCACGGACCACCGCAGCCAGCAGCCCTTCCAGATGAAGCAGGCTGGCTGGGCTCTCCAACAGCCAGAGCCCAGCCAGAAGCACACGCACCCCGGCCCGAGACCAGAGCGGCTCCTGGCCGACCACCTGATAGGGAATGCCCGAACGGTCGAAGGCCTCGACCAGCGCAGCGGCCTGGGCGCTCAGGCGATACAGCACCGCAAAGTCACCAAAACCGAGCGCAGCAGCCCTCCCATCTGCACGCCCCGAATCCAACGAAAAATAGCTGGTTCCCCCAACCCGCTGCTCGATCTGGTGGACGATCGTCTCCGCTTCAGCTTTGTCGGTCGGGGCCGCATGGATTTCAAGCTTGACCGCGCCGGGCAGCTGTGTCTGCAGAGGCAGACGGCCGGGGTCCGGGTTGTGACGGATCACCTGCATGGCGGCGTCCAAAATCCCCTGGAGCGAACGGTAGTTCTGGGCCAGACGGACACAGCGAGC
>CAIOHJ010000122.1 GCA_903858085.1 uncultured Chloroflexota bacterium | reverse complement strand
GCTCAGTGTGTCACGTGAGCGACGTTGCCGATCAGATAGAGGGCTGGATAGAAAAAGATCCAGACGACGTCGACATAGTGCCAGTAGATGGCGCAGGCTTCAACGCCCCAGTGGCGTTCCTTGGAGAAATGGCCTTTGCGGGCCAGATTCCAGATGATCAAAATGAAAGCAACCCCCGAGATCACATGCAGGGCGTGCATCCCGGTCATTGCAAAGACGATCGCCCCATACTTGTCCCCCCACGGGGTCAGATGGCCCTGGTAGATTGCCGGGAAAAGGCCCCATTCGAAGACCATCACCCCGCCCATAAAGATCAGCCCGAAGATCGCCGTGAGCAGAATGAAAAACGAAAACGCCTTGCGGTTGCCACGTTCCATGGCGGTCTCGGCGATGCGCATGGAGATGCTGCTGACCAGCAGCATGGAGGTCACGATCAGACCGATGTTCTGGTCCAGCTCGGGGCGGGTATCGCCCCAGAGATAAAAACGAGCTGCCAGCAACCCGCCAAACAAAAAGGCTTCAGAAATAAAGAAGAGCCAGAGGCCCAGCCGGTTCATGCGCAGCTGGGCAGCAAAATTGTCGTGGTCGGCGTGGGGCGCGTCGGCGTGGGGCGCGTGGACCTGTCCCAACGGGGCATGGGCCGGAGTGGTGACAGCAGCCATGGATCAGTGATCTCCTTCCGCCGTCCAAAGCCGGCTGACATGCATGAAAAAATAGATGACCAGAATCGCTTTGAGTGCTGCCATCAGCATCAGAAGGGTAGCGCCGACGTGGTAGAGCCCCATGAAATACTCGACTACGGTCAGGATCGCCAGAACCACCCCGATGACAATGACAATCCCATATCCGTTCTGCTTCAACATTGCACTTTCTCCTTGTCCTCAAACGGTCAGCTGTGGAGAACTCCTTGCAGCAGGTGCTTCTCCACAGCGTGCGGCATTTTCAGCGCGTTCAGTCGTCGCCCGCTCCCATGCTGGCAATGTACTTCGAACCTGCCAGACCGTAGTCGTAGGGTTCACCGACCACGGCGATTGGGCGGGCGTAGCTGTGTTCAGGCGCTGGCGACGGGATCTGCCATTCGGGCGAACGGGATCGCCACGGGTTGTTGCCGGCGGTCGCACCGATTTCGGCGCTGGTGAAAAGGTTGTAGATCATGATCAGGACGGAGAAGGCGATCACAAAGCCGGCGATCGTGACCAGCAGGTGGACGTTTTCGACCCCAAGTGCCGGGTCGTAGTCGGCGATTCGCCGCCGCATCCCCATTGTGCCTGCGGTCATCTGTGCCAGGCTCATCAGCCAGAAACCGGGCGTCATCAGCCAGAAGTGCAGCTTGCCCATCGTCTCATCGTACATGCGTCCCGTGATCTTGGGGTACCAGTAGTAGATGGCCGCAAAGAAGGGGAAGACGAAACCGCCGAAGATGGTGGCATGGAAGTGGCCGACGACGAAGTAGGTGTCGTGCAGGAAGAGGTCGGTGGCGGTCGTCGCCAGAATAGGGCCGCTGAGCCCGCCGATCAGGAAGACGGAGATGGCTCCCAGCGTGAAGAGCATCGGTGTCGGGAAGGTCAGGCGCCCCCCCCACAAGGTGCCGAGCCAGCTAAAAAACTTGACGCCGGTCGGCACGGCGACGAGCAGGGTTGAAATCATAAAGACCACGCGCAGGTACTCGCCGTAGCCCGAGGTGAACATGTGATGGCCCCAGACCAGAAAGCCGACCAGGGCGATCGCCAGGCTGGAGAGCGCCACCCAGCGATAACCGAAGAGCGGTTTGCGCGAGAAGACCGGGAGCAATTCGCTGATGATGCCCAGCCCGGGCAGCACAAAGACGTAGACCGCAGGATGCGAATAGAACCAGAAGAGATGCTGGAAGAGCAGCGGCTGGCCTCCGATATTTTCGCCGGCCGCATTGTAGAGCGGGTTGAAAAAGGGCATCCCCAGCGTGCGCTCAAAAGAGAGCATCAGAAAGGCCTGGCCAATCAGCTGGGTAGCTGTCAGCTGGATGAGGCTGGTCGCCAAGATCGCCCAGCAGAAGATCGGCATGCGGAAGAGAGACATTCCTTTGGGGCGCATCATCAACATGGTGACGATGATGTTCAGCGACCCCAAAATGGAGGAGAGGCCGATCGAGAAGATGCTCAGAAAAACCAGCTGATAGCCGACAGGCCCCCGCAGGCTCAACGGAGGATAGGCGGTCCAGCCAGAATCCCAGCCGAAGAGCATGCTCAGCAGCAGGGTGAGGATTGCCGGCACATTGATCCAGTAGGCAAAAGCGTTGAGGCGAGGAAATGCCATATCTGCGGCGCCGATCATCAACGGTACCAGATAATTGGCCATCCCGCCGACCCCGAGCAAAATTGCCGCCAGTGCCACCCAGGCATGCATGCTGAGGAAGGTGTTGTAGGTGCCTGGCTGCAGAAAAGAGATGCCAGAGTCTGCCAGCTCGGCTCGGAAGACCAAGGCAAAGCTGCCCCCGATCAGCAGGAGAAACATGCCGGTCACCCCATATTGGATGCCGATCACCTTGTGGTTGTAGTCGACGCCGAAATAGCGGGTCCAGGCTGGCTTGTCGGCAGGTGGACCATGCAACAAGGGGGTTTCAGCCCCTCGCGTCCACTTGAGCCAGTCGGAGAGCGCACCAACCCCTCCCAAAAAGCCGATCACGGCAAAAATGATGCCGCCAACCCAGGCTGCTTCGGCCTCCCAGACAGACATCCCCATCAGCAGACGGCTGACGACGACCACTGCCATGCCGAGCAACAGGCCGACCGCATAGCCAATCAAGCCCCGCACCAACCCTAGAGAAGTGAGTCGCATCGTTTGGTTCTCCTCGTTACGCCTGTGTGTGTTACGCCTGTGTGTGTTACGCCTGTGTGTGTTACGCCTGTGTGTGTTACGCCTGTGTGTGTTGAACGCTTATCCCCGCAGCCGCCTAGCGGCTGACGACTTCGATGTTCTGTTCGGCAATTTTTTGTTCCATCCAGGCGGTATATTCTGCTTCAGGAACCACGCGCACTGTTGCCACCATATTCCAATGGGTCAGGCCACACAGCTCAGCGCAGTTCAGCTTGTACTCGCCGACCTCGGTGGGGGTCACATGCAGCTGCGTGCGCATGCCAGGGACCAGATCCTGCTTGGGGCCCCACTCTGCGACCCAGAAGGAGTGGATGACGTCGGTTGAGGTGAGCGAGATCAGCGCCGGTTTGTTTACGGGCAGCACCATCTCGGCGCTGGTCACCCCATTGGGATAGTTGAAGGTCCAGGCCCACTGGAAGCCGACCGCCTCGACCCGGATATCGTCGCCGCCGCTGGTGGTCTGCTGCAGCGTCTGCAAGCCGATAAACGAAAAGATGACGACCAGCACCAACGGCACCACTGTCCAGAGAATCTCCAAAACAGTGTTGCCCTCAAAATGCTCGCCCTCAGAGGTATCGTGTTTGCGCCTGCGGAAGACGAAAAGGGCATAAAACATAAAAACGCTGACCAGCGCAAAAAGAAAGGCGATCAGCCAGATATGCAGCTGGAAGAGCCAGCGGATCGGCTCGGCCTGCACCGAAGATTGCGCTTTGACCGGCAGAATTGCCAGCAGCGCAAACCCCAGAAGAATGGTCACAACCAACACCAGTGCCCCAACGATGACAAAGTGCTTGCGGTCCGTAGAAGACTGTGGCAGTTTTAGCATAAACCTTGCTTGGCTACTCCTCGAAACTGTCGAATTCTGTCCGCCAGGGCAATTCCCCTGGAATCACATTGTGCAATCTTTGTGCATACAACCCATCTATTATTCTGCACTGCCAGCCTGCTGTCAAGTAAGCGGGTAGCCAATCAGCAGCCACCAAAGCAGCAGTGCTGTCGCCAACAGCGGCAGCGCTGTCCAGAAAATCTCGCGGTTGCGGCGCAGGCCAAACTGCTTCAGGGTTTTGGCAAGCGGTGTGTGACGGGGCTGGTCGAACCAGCGCGCGGTCACACGCAGCAGATCGCCTTGGATGAACAAAAAAAGGATCAGTGTGGTGACTGCCAGCCAACCAAACAGGGGTTCTGTCCAGTCAGGGTCAAAACGCCAGTCAGGCAGCCAGTCGGCCAGTGCAGGGACATAGCTGGTGACCAACCAGATAATAACGCCCGCCAGAATTCCACCTGTGCTCCAGTAACGCATCCCTGATTGCCGCATCTTTGCTCTGACTGTGCTTTGCAGCTAGCTGCTCTGCAGCTGCTGTAAACAGATCGGGCTGTACGTGTCGTCTGCCCGCAAAGTGAAGCGATCTTATCAAAGTTGGAGGAGTGTGTCAAAGCATGCCCAGTCTGGTGTTGAACAAGAATTGGGAGGGCTCGGCCTTCGCCTGGTCGGCAGTCGGACCATCGACGGCAATACAGCCGCAGCTCCAGCCCATAGAAGCTCCGGCGTTCTACCCAGTCCAGATTTTTTTGTAGCTGGGTGGGGATCAACTTGTGCGGGTCTGTGTACCAGTCGTGGCTGTAGATCAGCCAGACCCGTGAGCGGCCAGCGATCAGTTCTGTCAGCCGAGGCAGATCCTGTTTGGCCATGATCGGTTCCAACAGCCCGGCGTCGAAGAGATCCACGGGGACCCCGCGTCGTTCGGCGGCCAGTGCAAATTGCTCGAAATAATAGTCGAAGGGAATCTGCACCCAGGTCGCGTTGAAAAGAAGCAGGTCCCCGGGCCGCAGCTGGCGGGCAATGTAGGCGGCAGCCTCGCGCCACTCTTCTTTGCGTGACAGTTGAAAATGGCTGACCAGCACGGCGCCTTCACCCGCCAGCAGCAGCAGCAGCAACCCTGCCTGCACCGGCCTCCGCCAGCGCACAATCCCAGTGGCCCACAGCACGTAGATCGGCAGGGACGCCCCGATCAGGGTGCGGTCGGAAAAGATCGGGCGAACCAGGCTGACTGCCAGCTCGCCGGCGAACGGGATCAGCCACAACGCCAGCCACAGCAACAGCTGGGGCCCCTGTCGGCGCAGTGTCCAGCCCCCCACTGCGGTCAACGGCACGCAGAAACACCAAAAGAGGGCAGTCGCCCAGCTGCTCTCAGCCCCGCCAGTCGTCAGGTTTTGCAGTGCCTGCAGTACGCTCTCTGGGGTAGGAGCAGGGATCCAGAACTGTTGGAGGACCCCCTGGCTCTGCTGCACAAAGGGGGCGGCCCAGGGCAGCCAGAGCAAAAAGATGGCTCCTTGGGCCATGCACCAATGAAGGAGTGCCGGGCGCTGGGGGAGGTACTCCCCCGGCGGGGGGGGCTGTCTCTGACACTGTTCCCACACCCACCAGCCGACAAAGCA
The DNA here is from genome assembly GCA_903858085.1 of uncultured Chloroflexota bacterium. GTDB lineage: Bacteria > Chloroflexota > Anaerolineae > Caldilineales > Caldilineaceae > Caldilinea. Next base: position 279 of record CAIOHJ010000122.1, on the reverse strand, counting down.
GAAATTGAGCGCCAGCAGGAAGAGCACTGCGGTGTTGTGAGTCAGCAAGGTAGCCGCGCTGAACAGCACATAGCCTGTCCAGGCTGCCCCTCGCGCGACGGGCAGCCTGGGTGTGGCGGGTCTGGGCTGCACCAGCAGGGCCAGACAGAGGAGCACGGCCGCGACCAGCAAAGTCAGCAACGCATACATGCGCGCTTCTTGCGCATAACGCACATGGAAGGGGGCCACGGCCAGGATCAACGCCGCCACCTGCGCAGTCTGGGGTCCCTGCAGGAGCCG
>CAIOHJ010000121.1 GCA_903858085.1 uncultured Chloroflexota bacterium | reverse complement strand
GGCAAAGACCATCCCGCCGGCAGCGGCGTCTTTGGCAACCCCTGCCAGCGGGTGGTAGGTGGGGGAGATCAGGTCGACGGCTGCTTCGACGGCGGTGTTGACGCATTCGAGGGCCAGCACCAAAAAGATCGTCAACCCCAGGATTCCCCATTCGAGTGCCGAGACCCGCAGCAGCGCTGCTGCCAGCGCCACGAGAAACAGTGCTACCAGTTCGATACGGGCATTGGGCTGTGTACGCACCGTGTGCAGCGTGCCGTTGAGGGCGGCTTTGAGGCTGAACCAGCGTCCGGCCCAAAAGCCACGGTCGCGACCGGTCAAAGAATCTGGGACAGGGCGAGAGTGGGTCATTGCTGGGTCATCTCCTTGCTTTTTTACAGGTCGTAGCTGCGGCGAGCCAGCGCTGCGTGGCCGAAGGGGGCCAGAATTTTTTCCTGCAGTGCCCACATCTCCTCTTCTTCTGCGTCGTCGTCGTGGTCGTAGCCGAGCAGGTGGAGTGTGCCGTGCACCGCCAACAGCTGCAGTTCGGCGTTCAGCGTGTTGCCGAAGTGTGTGGCCTGGTGCTGGCTGTAGGGGCAGGCAATCACCAGATCTCCCCAGTAGTGGGCCGTTTCTGCGGCCAGTTCAGGGGGCAGCAGCAGAGCGGGGGCATCTGGCAAGCTCTCCTGGGCAGCGAAACTGAGCACATCTGTGGGGGCATCGAGCCCGCGGTATTCGCGGTTGAGGGCGCGCACGGCCTCATCGGTGGTCACCACGACTGTCAGCTCGCCCCGCGCGCAGCCCAGGTGGTGCAGCGTGGCAGCGACAGCTGCCTGGAGGGCGGACTCGTCGACGAGGGAGGCATATTCTTCGTCGACGGCGACTGTGATCGAACTGGCTGGGTCAAACATCGGTTGTCGGTTCCGTTTCAACCTTCCAGTGCAGCGGAAGGGGTGACTGGCTGGGAGACAATTTTTTCGAGCCCGCCGATCTCCTGGCGGGGCCTTTGGGCAGGTGGGGGAAGAGGTGGCGCAGGCGGTCGTTCGGGGGACTCGACGGCTTCTGGGTATTTGATGCGAGGGTGGTGAATGCCCTGCAGCACCTGCAGAAAAACCTCTTTGATCTTCTGCATATCGTTGAAGGTCAAGTCTGAGTCGTCGAGTTCCCCATTGGCGATGCGTTCGTCGAGCAGACGATGGACCAGTTTTTCCAGATCTTCCCGGGTGGAAGGGCGCATGGCGCGCACGGCTGCCTCGCAGGTGTCGGCCAGCATCAGAATGGCGGTTTCGCGCGAGCGCGGGTTGGGCCCAGGATAGCGAAACGCAGCTTCGTCGACTTTTTCCACCCCGTTCTGTGGCTGCTGCGCCAGCAGATAAAAATACTTGACCAGCGACCGTCCGTGATGTTCTCGGATAAAGTCCTGGATACGTTCGGGCAGTTTGTATTTCTGTGCCAGGTCGATCCCATCCTTGACATGGCTGATAATGATCTGGGCGCTCGTCCAGGGATCGAGCTTTTCGTGGGGGGAGGAGCCATCCAGGATATTTTCGGCGAAGAAATAGGGGCGCACGGTTTTGCCGATGTCGTGGTAGTAGGCGCCCACGCGCACCAGCAGGGCGTCGGCACCGACCACAGCGGCTGCACGTTCGGCCAGGTTGCTGACCAGAATGGTGTGGTGGTAGGTGCCTGAAGCTTTGAGCAGGACCTGGCGGAGCAGGGGGTGGGTGGGCTGGCTCAGCTCGGTCAACTGCAGCGGGGTGATCACGCCAAAAAAATTGCCGAGCAAAAAGTAACCGATCAGGGCGAGGGCAGCGTTCAGGAGGCCGTTGGCTGTGACGACCAGCACCAGTTCGAAGAGCATCGTCGAGCTGTAGCCCTCAAACGGGGCAAACATGACGACCATGACCGTCAGGTTGCTCAGACAGACAACCAGGCCAGCCCAGAGAAAAGAATCCAGCCGCTCTGCGCGCCCGACGATCCAGACAGCGCTGAGTGCGCCGACGAGCTGATAGAGCAGCATGGCAGGATTGGCAGGGAGCAGGTAGAGGAGCACAGCTGCAAAGAGGGGGAGCAGCACCTGCGCGACCCGCAGGGTACAAAAGATGGCGGTGAGGATCGCGTAGCTCGCCAGCGGAAAGAGAAAGGGCAGCCAGGGATGGTTGACCATCAGGGTTTTGGCTGCCAGCAGCCAGAGAGCCGTGATGGCGAGCAGGATGGCCTGTTCGTTGAGGCGGGTGAGCAGCGGGCGCTGCACGCGCGCCAGCGTGGCGACCCCCACTGCCAAAAGCAGCAGGGTCAGCAGGATGCTGCGGACCGCTGTCCAGGGATTCCATTCTGCGTGCAGCAGGTTCAGTGCCGCCAGCTTTTCGACCTGTTCAGCGGTGGCCCGGTCGCCGCTGCGAATGATCGTTTCCCCTTCGATCAAGGTGACAAACTGGGGCAGGACAGCGGCCCGGGCCTCCTCGCGCAGCTGCTCGCTCTCTGCCTCGTTGTAGAAGCTATTGGGCAGGATCAGATTGCGGACCAGCTGGATCGTGACGTCGCTCGAATCGTCGTCGAGTGTGCTGCTCAGCAGGCTGGGGACGTTGCGTCTGGCCTGGCCGACCGTCGATTCGCGAATTTCGACGCGCATGGCGCGGTCCAGCGCCACAGGGACCTCACGGGCGGTCTGTTGCCACTGATCATCGGAGAGGGAGAGGATCTGAACGGCGGTAGCGGCGTCGACCCCGAGCGGCGTCAGCGCAATCAGCTCTGCGCTCCGGCGGGCCAGGGTTTCGTCTGTATGCTGGCGGATGGCACTGACCTGGGCCAGGAGTTCGCGAGCCAGCGAGACCTGCTGGCGGCGAACGGCAGTTTCTGTTACGTCGTACCGGTCCGCCACCTGCTGTGCCGCACGTTCCTGGGCCCGCTCGGTCAGGAGGGTGCTCTCAAAGCTCAGACGCTGCGGCGCCACCACCGTGAAGGGGGCGATTTCGTCCACTTCCAGCAGCAGCTGGCTGCCGTAGGGGAGCTGCCATGCCAGCAGCAGACTGAGCAGGATTGCCAGCGCGCCGAGCATACCCAGCGACAGGATCGAACGGTGCAGCCGAGGCCGTGGCATTCTACGGCGGATGCTGGCCCAGCTCTGTTGAAGGGCTTGCCACATGCGTTTATTGGAGCAGGCGGCGCACAATCTGATTGACGGTCCTGCCGTCGGCTTGTGGGCCTGTGCGTGCCAGCACAGCCGGCATCACCTGGCCCAGGTGTTGGATGGAGCTGGCGCCGAGCTCAGCGATGACCGCCCGTGCGATCTCTTCCACCTCTGCGGTCGACAGCTGGGGCGGCAGATAGCGGACGAGCACAGCATGTTCCTGCAGTTCGGCAGCTGCCCGTTCTGGGGATCCCAGCTTTTCAAACTCTGCGGCGGTCTCGATGCGGCGTTTGGCTTCTTTGCGGATGAGATCGAGAACTTCAGGGTCGCCCACCTCATGGGCGCTCTTGCCGCTGGTCCGTGCCTGCAAGATGGCAGTCTTGAGGGCGCGCAGGGTCAACTTGACCGTTTCATTGCGGTCGCGCATCGCCTGTTTGAGGTCCGCGTCGATGCGTTCTGCCAGTGTCAAAGCAATTTCCTCCATCATGGCTCCTCTCCCGATAAGCGGCGCTGCAGCCTTCGATCCACGAAGGCCTGCAGCTTGTCCTGGTAGCGGATCACCCCCAGCGAGGCCAGCCCCAGAAGGGCCAGCAGGGCGGCCAGCTGCCAGCCCGGCAGCAGCCAGACCCCTGCACCGACTGCTGCAACCAGCATGGTGGTCGGGACGCGAATGGCCAGGGTCAACAACAAAATTTTTGTAAAAGAGACCTGGGCAAGGCCCGCCAAAAAATAAGGCAGATCCCCTGTCGGGGCCAACAAGATCAGAAACCAGAGCAGTGTGCTGTTGCTGAACGAAACGTCTCCCCACTGTGCCAGCCGGCCACGCCCCACCAGACGTTCCACGACCGGCCTGCCCAGAGAACGGGCGACCCCCATCGCCAGCACCGCCCCGACCAGCACCCCCAGCGCGCCGAGGATGCCTCCCCAGAAAGGTCCGTACAGATAACCTGCGGCGATCTGCATGACATAGCCGGGCAGCGGCGCTACGACGATCTGAACAGCGTTGAGACCCACCAGCATCAGGGGCCCCCAGAGACCGAGCGCGGCCACAAACTCCTCCAGCGCCGCCTCATCTTGCACGGTCGTCCAGAGCCAGGGGCCCAGTTGCCAACAGAGCCAGCCCAGCGCCCCTGCCAACAAGAGCCCCCCCAGACGCCAGAGGAGGGTGGGCCCTGCACCGAACCTCTGCCGACGCAGGCCGCTCATCGTTTGTCGGCCCAGTAGTTGTCGGCCCAGTAGTTGTCGGCGTCCGGTTGGATTTGAAAGCGGGCCACTCCAGAGCATTGCATACTGGAGATTATAGCGCAGCGGTTGTCTGATAACCAATTCGACAGCCAGGGGGTGGTGCAGTGTCAGATGCGCCAACAGGGCAGTTCCTGCCTGTCCAGTCGGCGGTTGAACAGTCTGTGTAGACGGATTACAATGGAGAAGAGACCTGGAAAGGGGGGGATTGGCCGTGATTGTTTTATACAACCTGTGGCGTCGGTTTACCCGTACCTTTTTGACCGTGCTGGGGATCGCCGTGGGGGTTGCCTCGGTGGTCTCTTTGGGGGCGATGGCGGACGGTCTGGCTGACAACTACGGTGGGGCGATTGGCCTGAGCAACGACCTGCTGGTGACCCAGAAGAATGCCTACGACGTTGTTTTCAGCAGTCTGGACGAGAGCCTGGGGCCGCGCATCAACGCCCTGGCGGGCGTGAGCAACGTGGATCCGGGGGTTTTTTCCTGGATTGCCTTTGAGGGGACTCCCTATTTTCTGGTCTACGGCTATCCTCCTGGCAGTGTGGCGATGGCGCATTACCGGATTGTCGAGGGGAAGCCGGTGGTGCGGGCGGGGCAGATTGCGGTGGGGCGCCGGGGGGCGGATGCGCTCAAAAAACGTGTAGACGACATCCTGCGCATCAACGGGGTGCCTTTTCGGATCGTCGGCATCTATGAGACGGGCCAGGGCATGGAAGAATCGGGTGGGGTGATGGTGTTGGAGGATGCCAAGGAGATCGCCCAAAAGCAGCGCAAGGTCAGCCTCTTTCAGATCGGTTTACGGCGCAACGCCGATGCAGAGGCTGTGATCGAGCGCATTCAGGCACTTGACCGAGAGGTCACGGTCAGCAAGGCCAGCGGCTACTCGGCCAGCGAACAGTGGACAACATATTTGCAGGGGTTTGCCTGGGGGGTTTCCGCGATTGCGGTGTTGATTGGGGGGCTGGGCATGATGAGTGCCATGGTCATGAGTGTTCTCGAGCGCACACGCGAGATCGGGGTGTTGCGGGCGGTGGGCTGGAGCCGCTGGCGGATTTTGCGGATGATTTTGGGGGAGGCGCTGCTGCTGAGCCTGGCCGGCGGGGTGCTCGGGGTGCTGTTGGGGGTCTGGCTGGCCTGGCTGGTCGGCCAGGCGCCCGGGCTGGGGGTCATGCTGGCAGGTTCGGTCGAGATCGGTCTGGTGCTGCAGGGGATGGGGACGGCGTTGGCGCTGGGGGTATTGGGGGGGCTTTACCCAGCCTGGACAGCGGCCAACCTGCAGCCGGTCGAGGCGTTGCGGTACGAGGGCGGGGGGGCTGGCGAGGTGCGTGGTCGGCTGGGGCAGGTGGGGAACCAGAGCTTTCGCAACCTTTGGCGGCGGCGTCATCGGACCCTGTTGTCGGCGACCGGGATTGGGATCGGCGTCGGCACGCTGGTCATGCTGGGGGGGTTGATCGAGGGCATGATGGGGGAACTCAACGGCCTGGCGGGTGGGGGCGGGGCTGGCAACATCACGGTGATGCAGCGCGAGGTCGCTGACATGAGCCTGAGCAGCCTGGACGAGCGGATCGTGGGGCAGATCGGGGCAATGCCCGGCGTTCAATCTGCCAGCCCTTTCGTGTTGGCGTTCATCACGTCGCCGGAGATGCCGATGTTTTTGTTTGGGGGGCTGGACCCCAACAGCCCGGTGATGCGCCACTACAAGCTGGTCGAAGGCCGTTTGATCCAGCGTCCCAATGAGATGGTGGTCGGCAAAATTGCTGCTGAGGTCTATCAAGTGGGGGTGGGCAGCACGCTGGACCTGGCTGGCAACCGCTACCGCATCGTGGGGATCGCTGAAACGGGCAATGCGATGGAGGACGGGGGGGGGATCGTTGCGGTCAGTGAAGCCCAGCGGATCATGGGGCGCCCCCGTTCGGTCAGTTTCATTTTTGTCGACGTAGAGGATCCGGCCCGTGCTGAGGAGATTGTGGCAAGAATCAACCAGCGTTTCCCAGAGGCCCGCGCCAGTGTCAGCAGCGAATTTGCCCAGAGCACCAATGACATGCAGACCAGTGCTGGCATGCTCGGTGCGATCCGGTTTCTGGCGCTTTTTATCGGTGGGATTGTGGTGGCCAATACGATGATCATGTCGATTTTTGAGCGCACGCGCGAGATTGGCACGCTGCGGGCAGTGGGCTGGCGGCGTCGGCGGATCTTGGGCCAGGTGTTGTTGGAGAGTCTTTTTCTCTGTCTGGTGGCGGCTCTGTTCGGTTCGGTGTTGGGGGTGGCCGTGCTGACGGTCGTGACCTGGCTGCCCTTTGTCAGCCAGTTTATTACAGCGACCTGGCGGGTGGAGACGTTTTTGACAGCGTTTGGCACAGCTGCTGTGTTGGGGGTGTTGGGGGGGCTTTATCCGGCCTGGCGTGCCAGCCGGCTTGAACCTGCGGAGGCGCTGCGCTACGAGTAGGTGCACAAAGAGAGGCAAGCCATGCGGCGAATGGTTTGGGGGATTGTGATTGCGAGCGTTTTGGGGGCAGCGGGTTGGTGGGGGTACACGTATTTCGTCCAGACCCAGGCGACGGAGGAGGCGGAGCGGGCTGCTGAGGCGGCTTTGCAAGAAGAGGAGCAGGCGCAGATCATCTGGGCTTCGGGCAAGCTGACGCCAGTTCTCTGGGCCAGTCTGGGGCCAGCGGCGGCTGGGGTTGTTCAGACTCTCCATGTGACGAGCGGGGCGTGGGTTGAAGCCGGTGCGCTGTTGATGGAGTTGGAGAATGGTGTGCTGGCGGGGCAGGTGGCGATGGCTGAGGCGGCTGTGCAGGAGGCTGAGGCGGCGTTGGCCAGGTTGGCGGCTGCGGCTTCGGAGGCTGACGTGGCTGCTGCGGAAGCTGCGGTGGCTGCGGCCAAGGCGCAGGTCGCCGTAGCGGGTGCTGCGCTGCTCGAATTGGATTCTTCCGTGGCTGCGGCCAGGGCACAGGTTGCCCAGGCGCAGGCGCAGTATGCTGAGATTGCGAGCCATCCTACCGAGCAGGAACGGGTTGCTGCGCGGGCGGCGATTGCGCAGGCGGAGGCTGGGCTCAAAAACGCGCAGGCGGGCTACAATCTGGTGCGTGACGACCCAGAGATCGGGGCGTTGCCCCAGTCTTTGGCGCTGGCACAGGCCACTGCCAACCTGGAGGCCGCCAATGCACAGCAGGCGGCGGTGCTGCAGGGGCCGACCCAGCCACAGCTGGCGGTGGCGGCGCGCGCCATTGACACAGCCAAGGCGGGGGTCAGCACCGCCGAGAGCCGGGCACCGGGTGCCGAGGCCAATATCCGGGCGGCGCTGGCACAGCTCTCCAGCGCGCAGGCCTCTTTGGACAAGCTCTTGGCGGGTGCCAGCCAGGAGGAGTTGGCGATGGCCGAGGCGCGTGTTGCGTCGGCGCAGGCGGCGCTGGACAGCGCTGAAGCACAGCTGCGTCTGACCCAGGTGAGGGCCCCGTTTGCCGGGCAGGTGGGGACGATTCAGGTGCATGTGGGGGAAGCCCTTGTCCCAGGGACATCGGCCATTCTGTTGGGAGACACCCGTCGCATGCATGTAGAGACCACCGACCTGCGCGAGACCGATGTGATCCATGTGCAGGTCGGGCTGGCGGTCGAGGTCACTTTTGATGCGCTGCCTGACCGGGTATTTGCGGGGAGGGTCACCGAGGTAGCGCCGGTCAGCTCGGCCGTGCAAGGGAGCACGAACTACACGGTCTACGTCGATGTGGAGCAACTGGACCCTGTGCTGCGTTGGGGGATGACTGCTTTTGTGAACATTCAACCATGACACACGAACTGTTGATCGAGACGATCCATTTGAGCAAAGTCTATGGGAGTGGGGAGAGTGCGGTGCACGCCCTGGACGACATCAACCTTGCCGTAGCTGCCGGGGAGTTTGTGGCGATCATGGGGCCCAGCGGCTGTGGCAAGAGCACGCTGCTGAACATGCTGGGTGCTTTGGACCAGCCGACGACCGGTGAAGTCTGGGTGGCGGGCGAGAATCTGGCCAGGTTGAAAGATGTCGACGCCTTTCGAGCCAGCACGGTGGGCTTTGTTTTTCAACTGCACAATTTGCTGCCGACCCTGAGTGCGTTGGAAAATGTGGAGACGCCGATGCAGGGGCGGGTGGCCAGTGCCCGGGTGCGCCGGGCCCGGGCGTTGCATCTGCTTGAACGGGTGGGGCTGGCGGAGCGTGCCCGGGCGCTTCCCAACCAGCTTTCGGGGGGGCAGCGTCAGCGCATTGCCATTGCCCGGGCGTTGGCCAACAGCCCCAAACTGGTGCTGGCCGACGAGCCAACCGGCGCGCTCGACAGCCAGAGCGGCGAAGAAATTTTGCGTTTGATCGGCGAGCTCAACCGCAGCGAGGGGGCAACGGTGGCGGTCGTGACCCACGACCGTCGGGTGGCGCAGGCCACGCAGCGCATTCTGCGCATGCAGGATGGCCGGATTGTCGAAGACCATCGGGTCAGCGACCCGTTGGAGGAGGATCTGCGCACGCTGGCCTACAGCAAACTGGGCGAGACCATTCTGGACCCTGCCGACGCGCCGATGCAGAAGATCACCCCGGAGGAAGAGACGGTGCTGCGTCGGCTGGTGGAACGGCTGCGCCGTCCGCAGTAGGGGCTGGC
>CAIOHJ010000120.1 GCA_903858085.1 uncultured Chloroflexota bacterium | reverse complement strand
TGGTGGCAGCCACCGCACGCGGCCTCTGTGCCATCGACCTGGGCGATACCCCCGCAGAACTCGAGGCTGGGCTGCGCGCCCGTTTCCCACACGCAGCCCCGGCACATGACCCTGAGTTTGTCGGCTGGATGCAGCAGGTCGTCGATTTTTTGGAGGCGCCGGCACGAGGCTGCTCCCTGCCGCTCGATATCCAGGGCACAGCCTTCCAAAGGCGGGTCTGGGCAGCGCTCTGCCAGATCCCGGCGGGCAGTACGCTCAGTTATGCCGAGGTCGCTGCCCGCATCGGCGCCCCGGCAGCAGCGCGGGCGGTGGCAGGCGCGTGTGCCGCCAACACGGTGGCTGGGGCAATCCCCTGCCACCGTGTCGTGCGACAGAACGGCGAACTCAGCGGCTACCGCTGGGGCGTTGAACGCAAGCAGCAGCTGCTGGCTCGCGAAAAATGTCCTGGGTGAACGCTCCGGCGGGCAGCCCTCACAAGAAGGCCAAACTGGGTTGACCTGCTGCCAGGCCTGCCACATTTTGAGCCTTTGAGCCCTTTCATCGTTTGACAGATCTTGGCACACCTGGTATATTTTTGTGCAATTGCACGGTTTTTGTGCAATTGTGCAATTGGGCAATTGTGCAAATCTGTCTGTGGAGTGTATGTTGAACTTTGCCGAACATGAGCTGCTTGCCCAGGTTGCTGCCATGTACTATGTCGAAGAGCTGACGCAAGATGCGATCGCTTTGCAGCTTGGGCTGTCGCGCATCAAAATTTATCGGCTGCTCAAACAGGCGCGTGCCGAGCAGGTGATTCAGTTCACGGTCAACTGGCCGGTGCAGCGTACACCCGACGTCGAGCTGCAGCTGTGCCGGAGCTTTGGTCTGCGTGAAGCGTTTGTGCTCAAACCCAGCAGCAGCGACCGCACCCATGTCCTGGCACGGGTGGGGCAGCTGGGCGCGCGTTTTCTAGAGCAGACCTTGCGCGACGGCATGACGCTGACGGTCTGTCTGGGACGTTCGACCTTTGAGGTCATCCACGCGGTGCGTCCGGGTTTTCAGGGGCGGGTCAGTGTCGTGCAGGCGGTCGGCAGCATGGCCCTGGCGACTCCTGGGCTGGACAGTGCCTCGCTCACGCGCGAACTGGCAGCCAAGCTGGGCGGTGCTGCCCAGTACCTTGCTGCACCGATGGTGGTCGACAGCATTGGTGCAGCCGAGATGTTGCGCAGCCAGCGCGAGGTCCAACGCCCGCTGGAGCTGGCTCGCCAGGCCGATGTGGCCTTGGTCGGCGTCGGCAACCTCGACCCTGCGACCTCCGAATTTGCCAAAGCGGGCTATCTCAGCGCCGACGAGCTGACGCGTATCCGACAGGCAGGAGGGGTCGGCGATATCTCTGGCCAGATTTTCACGGCCGACGGTGCAGCCTACACGGGGGGCTTCAACGAACGTGTGATCGGTCTGCGGCTGGAAGATCTGCGCACAATCCCCACAGTGATCTCGATCGCCGTCGGCGCTGCCAAGGTACAGGCGATCCTTGGCGCGCTGCGGACAGGGGTCCTCGATGTCTTTTGCACCGACCTGGAGACGGCAGCGGCGCTGCTGCAACTGGCCCATCGTCCTACAACTTTTTTGGATCGTGAGCGTCTCTGATGAGAAACATTGAACGGGTCCCTGTTTTTCGTGGCAACGGTCTCCTGGAATATGTTGAGCGTCAGCCCCCTGCTGTGGCGGCTGACGACGATGTGATCGTACAGGTCGAAGCGTGCGGCATCTGTGGCACCGATCTCAACATTCTGGCCGTGCCGCCTGCCCACAAAGCGCCGCCCGGCATTGTGATCGGCCATGAGGCTGTCGGGATTGTCGGTGCCGTCGGGCCAGCGGTCACGCGGGTCAAGCCAGGCGATCGCGTCGTGGTGGCCAATCGGTTGACCTGTGGCCGATGCGACTACTGCCGTCGGGGGCTGGACAACCAATGCACCCACTACCAGACCATTGGAACGACCCTCGACGGCGCATTTGCTCCGACTTTGCGTGCACCGGCGAGCGCGCTGTGGACGATCGACCCTGCGTTGCCGCGCGACGATGCTGCGCTGTTCGAGCCGCTTTCCTGTGCGGTCGGAGCGGTCAGGCGCGCCCCTTTCCAACCGGGCGACAACGTGGCGATCCTGGGCGCCGGCCCCATGGGGCTGCTTTTTGCGCTGGTCTATCGGTCGATGGGCGCAGGCAAGGTGATTGTGCTCGATGTCGCCCCCTACCGGCTGGAGTTCGCACAGGAGATCGGCCTGGACGCTGCGATCAACGTGGCCCAGGGAGACGCAGCCGCTGCAGTCAAGCAGCTGACCCGGCTCGGCGCTGATATCGTCGTCGATGCTGTCGGCAACCAGATCCACCAGGCGATTCAGCTGGCACGGCGCGGCGGGCAGGTGATCCTCTTCGGGCTGCGCCCGCACGACAACCCGCCTGTCAACCAGTACACGATCACACGCTACGACCTGACCCTGCACGGTGCGTTTGTCGGGCTTCACCCCTTCGCGCAGACGATCCAGCTGCTGGAAAGCCGTCGCGTGCAGCCCTCGATTTTGGTCACACACCGGCTCCCATTGGATCAACTGGCGCACGGCGTCGAGTTGATGCGTACGCAGCAGGCGATGAAGGTCTTGATCGAGGTAAATTCTTTCACGGCAACCAACCCACACAACGGATTTCAGGAGAGGTAAAACGTATGGGAAATACCATTGGAAAAGTCTCGCAAAAATGTAAAATAGCTGCCGGGCTCTTCTGGGCAGACTACGCGGTGTTGGGCGCGCAGATCCAGGATCTGGAGGCGGCAGGTGTAGACTGGCTGCACATCGAAGTGCGCGACGGAAAATACATGGATTTTGGGATGCCACGCGGGGGCTTCGACATCATCGAGGCCACAGTTGCCAGCACCCACCTGGAAGTTGAGGCGCAGCTCCAGATGTATCGCCCCAATTTTGACACCTTCGACCAGCTCAAGGCGCTGGGGGTCAGCCTGATCAGCCTGCCCATTGAGACAACCGGTGAGATGATCTTCCAGCAGATCACCTATATCAAAGAAAAATTGGAACTCAAGGTCGGTGTGTGGGCATGGCAAGGCGTGCCGACGAGCGCGTTCGAGCAATTCATCCACCCCTATGTGGATATCATCGAATATGAGAGCCGTGCCCCTTTCTGGGTCAAGCCCAAACCTGGGCAGAGCCCCCATACGATGGACCCGATCATGGTGAAGACCCTGCGCAGGCTGCACGACCTGATCGCTGAGGCGGGTATGGAAGGGCAGATCGAGTTGATGGAAGATGGCGGTCTCAATGCAGGGAATGTTGCCGAATTCATCGCTGCCGGGATGACGGTCGGCGAGTTCTCGTCCCCCTTGCTCAAGGGGCCCAACGGCAAACTCAAGGCTGGCACCGGCGAGATCGCTGCGGCTGTGCAGAAGTTGCGCACCGTGATGGATGGAGCGAGCGACCAGTACCGGACAGAAGAGGGGAGACTGAGGACGCTGCACCCATGACCTTTCCCACCATCGGCCTGATCGGGTACGGCGGCATCGGCCGTGTGCACGGCATGGCGTACCGTTCGCTCCCTTTCCATTATGGGCTGCCGGCAGATGCTGTGCGTATTGGGGGGGTGGCGACGACGCGGCCGGAGAGTGCACAGGCGGCTGCGGCTGAACTGGGCTGCAGTTTCTGGACAGCAGACTATCACGAACTGCTGGAGAGACCAGAAATTGAGGCGGTCGATATCTGCGTGCCGAACCACCTGCACGCTGCGATCGTTGTGGCTGCGGCGGCAGCGGGCAAGCACATCTACTGCGAGAAGCCGCTG
>CAIOHJ010000119.1 GCA_903858085.1 uncultured Chloroflexota bacterium | reverse complement strand
CTGCTCCAGTTCTCATTATGTACGCGGTTTCCACCGGGCGCGAATCTGCTGTGTCCTGACCAGCCGTCGGCGCAACCCCGCCTCGTCGCTGCTCTCCAGCAGCCGATGGAGCGCGCCGAGATCGGCCTGGAAACGCTCCAGTTGCGCCAGCACCGCCGTGCGGTTGGTCAGCAGAATGTCCAGGAACATCTGGGTGTCGCTGGCAGCCACCCGGCTGGTATCTCGAAAACCGCCCGCTGCCACCGCCCAGACGGTGGGGTCCTGGTCGCCGACCTCGGCGACTGCGGCTGTGAGCGCGCTGGCCACCAAAAAGGGCAGGTGGCTGATGCTGGCCACCAGCCGGTCGTGGCGTTCGGGCGCCAAGAGCAGCGGACGCCCCCCCACCGCGAGCACCAGCTCCGTCGTCAGCGCCAGCGCGTCGGGGCTGGTGCGCGGCAGGGGGGTGAGCACCCAGGTGGCCCCGCGATACAGGCCACACTCCGCAGCCTCAAAGCCCGCCGTCTCCTTGCCACACATCGGGTGCCCCCCCACCGGCTCCACCGCAGGAGGAAGCGCCCCCATTGCCGCACAGATCTCCCCTTTGGTGCTGCCCATGTCGGTCACCACAGTGCCCGGCCAGAGCCGCTCGCCGATCTCGGCGAGTGCGGACAAAATCGTACGCGCCGGTGTGGCCAGGACCACCAGATCAGCCCCCAGAACCCCTGTCTGCAGATCGTTGGTCGCCAGATCGACGGCGCCAGCAAAAAACGCGTCGAGCACCGTGCGGGTGCGTCGGGCAACCCCGCGCACCTCGCGACAGCGCTGCCCTTCCTTCAGATCCATACACAGGCTGGCGCCCATCAGCCCCAACCCGACCACAGCAACCGAACACTCTTTGAGTGGCTTGGCCATGACAAAAGGTCAGAGATCCCGGCCTACCGCCTGTGCAACCTGGCGCAGCTCCTGCATCAGCCGGGAGAAACGCTCCAGCGTGAGGCTTTGCGCGCCGTCGCTCCAGGCACGCGCCGGGTCGGGGTGCACCTCGACCATCAGCCCGTCCGCCCCTGCGGCGACCGCCGCCTTGGCGACCGCCCCGACCAGCTGCCACATCCCTGTGCCGTGCGCCGGGTCGCCGATCACAGGCAGATGGCTCTGCTCCTTGAGCACCGGAATGGCGTTGATGTCAAAGGTGTTGCGGGTCGCTGTCTCATAGGTGCGGATGCCACGCTCACAGACCATGACCTTCATGTTGCCACCCGACAAGATGTATTCGGCGCTCATCAGCAGCTCCTGAACGGTCCCGCTGATGCCACGCTTGAGAAAAACCGGCTTGCTCTGCTTGCCCAAAGCCTTGAGCAGCGAGTAGTTCTGTGTGTTGCGGGCGCCAACCTGAAAAATATCGGTGTACTCACCGACCAGACCGATGTCTTCGGAGCCCATCACCTCGGTGATGATCGGCAGGCCAGTCTGTTCGCGAGCCTCGGCCAGATGCTTCAACCCCTCTTCGCCCAACCCTTGGAAGCTGTAAGGGCTCGAACGGGGTTTGAAGGCCCCCCCGCGCAGCACACTTCCCCCTGCCTCCTTGACCGCATGCGCCACTTCGAGGATCATCGAGCGGCTTTCAACGCTGCAAGGACCCGCCATCATGACGATCTTCGGGCCGCCGATCTGGACACCGTTGACGTCGATCACCGTCGAGGCCGCGCTGAAATCGCGGCTGGCCAGTTTGTACGGCTGCATCACACGCATCGTGCGCTCGACCCCGTCCATCACCTCAAAAGAGCTGTTTTGTATCAGATGCTCGTCGGCGCCGATCACCCCGATGATGGTGCGTGCCTCTCCACGGCTGAGATGCACCTTGTAGCCCAGCTCCTCGACACGCTGCACGACCGCCTCGATCTGGGCGGGTTCGGCGTGGTTTTTCATCACAACAATCATAGCGTCCTTCCCTTTCCTGCTGCATCGAGCAGCCCTGCTGGTTCCCAAATCGTGCGATCCACAGCCTGGGCGATCCGCCGCAGGCTTTTCATCAACGCAGAAAACTCTTCCAACGTCAGGCTCTGCCGCCCGTCGCTGACCGCCGTGTCCGGGTCGGGGTGCACCTCGAGAATCAAGGCGTCGGCCCCTGCGGCCAGAGCCGCCCGGCTCATTGCCGGCACCAGCTCGCGCAGCCCGGTGCCGTGCGAAGGGTCGGCCACAATCGGCAGGTGCGTCTGCCCCTTGAGGACAGGAACGGCGTTGAGGTCAAAGGTGTTGCGGGTGGCTGTCTCATAGGTGCGAATCCCTCGCTCGCAGAGCATGACGTTGTAGTTGCCGTTGCTGACGATGTATTCGGCACACATCAACAGCTCCCGAATTGTACCGCTGATCCCGCGTTTCAGCATCACCGGCTTGCTCTGCTTGCCAACCGCGTGCAGCAGCCCGTAGTTCTGCATGTTGCGGGCCCCGATCTGCAAAATGTCGGCGTATTCAGCCACCAGCGCCACCTGCTCCTCCCGCATCACTTCGGTGATGACCGGCAGGCCGGTCGCCTCACGCGCCTCGGCCAGATATTCCAGCCCGCGCGCCCCCAACCCTTGAAAATCATAGGGGCTGGTGCGCGGCTTGAAGGCGCCCCCACGCAGCACGGTCGCCCCCGCCTCACGCACCGCATAGGCAATGTCGATGATCTGCTGGCGGTCCTCTACGCTGCAAGGGCCCGCCATCACCACCACCGCCGATCCCCCGATCCGCACACGCCCGCCCGCAACGTCGATCACGCTGTTCTCCGGCCGCGCCGTGCGGCTGGCCAGTTTGTAGGGCTCCTGAATGCGCAGCGTGTGCGACACCCCCTCCATCTGGTCAAAGACCTCCCGGGTCAGCCCGGTCAGATCCCCGACCAACGCCACCACAGTCCGGTTTTCACCGTAGATCGGGTGGGTCTGGACACCAAACGTTTCTGCTTTGCGGATCACAGCCCCGATGTCAGCGGCGGTGGCTCCTGGTTTCATGACAACGATCATCTGATGGTCTCCCCCATTTTCTCTCCAAAACCTGGCCCTTGGTCCATCACTTCACCCCTGTAGTTGCTCAAATCTGCAGCAGCGCAGCCTGGCCCGCCGTCGCCTCGTGCTCCAGCGAACGGGCCGCCGGGTAGCTGCCCAGCAATTTGACAAACACCGCCCGATTCAACAGCCCGACGATGGCAGCGCTGACATTCACGTCCTGCCAGTGGCCGTCAAGATCGACATAAAACACATACTGCCAGGTCCGGTTGCGCCGCGGGCGGCTCTCCAGTTTGGTCAGGTTGACCTGGCGGGTGGCGAACTCCCCCAACGCCTGATAGAGCGAACCCGGGGTGTTGGGGACCGCAAAGACCAGCGACGTCTTGGTCCGTTCGCCCAGCGGCGGATCGCCCCGGCCCACGACAAAAAAGCGTGTGTAGTTGTTGGGCAGATCTTCGATCCCCTCGTCGATGATCGCCAGCCCGTACACTTCTGCAGCCAACCGGCTGGCGATCACCGCAACTCCCTCCACAGGGTCAGCGGCCAGATCTTTGGCACTCCCGGCGGTGTCGTACCAGGGGACTGCGGCCAGTTTCCGTCGATTCAGGTAGGTCTCACACTGGGCCAGTGCCTGGGGATGGCTGCGCACCTGGGTGATGCGGGCGCGCCCTGGCTCCTGGTTTCCGGGCACCGTGAGCAGGTTGTGGCGCACACGCAGCAAAACCTCGCCGTGCACTTTGAGATCGTGGTCCAGCAGCAGGTCGTACGATTTGTTGATGCTTCCTGCCGTCGAGTTTTCGACCGGCACAACCCCATAGCCCGCCTGCCCGGACTCGACCAGAGCAAAGATGTCGTCGAACGACCGGCAGGGCTGGGTGGTCACCCCCTCGCCAAAATAGTGGCGGCACGCTTCTTCTGAGTAGGCACCGTGCTCGCCTTGAAAGGCCGCAACCGTCATTTTTCCCTCCATGCACGCAGCTGTTCTTCGATCCAACGGTTCAACTCCTGCATATCAACGCTTGACAACAGCACAGTTTTGTCGGGGCGCAACGACTGTGCCTCCCTGAGATAGACATGCTGGACCCGGTCTTGGGGGTGGTGGGTGTTCCAGTGCACCAACGCCCGGATGCACATTCCCAAAGAGCCGGGCACCTCGATCTCGTGGCTGCACATCAACGGCACATCGAGCCACCCCAGCTGGCGCGCGGCGGTGGCAGGGAAGGCGGCATTCAAGTCCAGCGTCGTCGTAAAAATGGCGCTGGCCACATCTTCTTTCTGAATGCCGTTGAGATGGATCATCAGGGCCAGCAATTCACGCGTGGCCCGGAGGATCTCTTCACGGTCGTCGCTGCGGACCGTGGTCGCCCCACGGACCCCTCTGCACACAACTGTCATGGTTCAGCTTCTCCCATCTGCTTCTTCGGTGCGTTTCAGCGCGCACAACAAAAAAGCGAGGCGGCTTTTGCCAACCTCGCTTGTGTAGCGATCTCTCGGTGCCTTTCTATCCAGGCATGATTGTCGCTCCAGCGCAGGTCGGCCTCTGGCGATAGCCAAAATAATAAAAATAAAAGGAGACGTAGCGCACAAAAAACCCACGCCACTCGTGGCGCGGGTCGCAGACAAGGCGGACTGCCGCAAACACAGCTGCGCGCCAGGGCGCGGCCTTGTTCTGGGTTTGCAGATGGACTCCTGGCCTTGCCAACATTTTCTGTCGCCTGTCTCCCTTTGCCTGTTCAACGCTGTCTGCTTTCTACCGAGCTGCTTTTCAGAATAACACGACTGCATGGGGTTGTCAATCGGGAAACAGAGAAAAAAAAGGTTGGTGCTGCCCCGGTTTGGCGGGCAAGTTGGCGCGCGTGCCGTACATCGGGTAAAATACAGCCATTGTTTTTTGTGCAACAGACAGGAATCCAGCCAATGACGGATCGGGGAACGCGTTTTGATGTCACCACGCTCGGCGAGACCATGCTGCGGCTCAGTGTGGCGGCGGGCGAACGGCTGGAGATGGCTGACCAGCTTGACCTGCGGCCGGGCGGGGCGGAGTCCAACGTGGCGACCTTGCTGGCCCGCCTCGGGCACCCTACCGCCTGGTGTGGCGCCCTGCCCGCTTCGGCGCTGGGCAGGCTGGCGGCCAACCAGCTGCGCCTGGCCGGCGTCAACCTGGAAGGGGTGGTCTGGAATTCCATCGGGCGAATGGGGCTTTATTTTGTCGAATTTTCTGCGCCGCCCCGTCCGACCGAAGTCATCTACGACCGGGCTGGCTCCTGCGCAGCCCAGCTGACCCCAGCCCAGGTTGCCTGGTCTCATCTGCTGGACAGTCGGCTGCTGCACCTGACCGGCATTACGCCAGCCTTGTCGGCCAGCAGCCTGGCCATCACCGAGGAGGCGCTGGCCCGTGCCCGCCAGGCTGGCGTCGCCGTCAGCTTCGACATCAACTACCGAGCCCGGCTGTGGCAGCCAGCGGAGGCTGCCCCTGTGCTGGCCAGGCTGGCCCGCAACGTGGCGCTGCTCTTTTGCAGCCAACAAGATGCGGACCGCCTGTTTGGCATCGTCGGCCCGCCGGAGAGCGCCGTGCGCGTTTTGGCTGCCAAGATGCAAACCGCAGTCACCGTCATGTCCGCCGGCAGTGCAGGCGCCTGGCTCTGGGACGGCGAACAGCTGCACCACCAACCGGCGGTGCCGACCACCCTCATCGACCGGCCCGGAGCGGGCGACGCCCTGGCCGCCGGGGTGTTGACCGGCTGGCTGGGCGGTGACCTGGCCCTGGGGCTGCGCTACGGTGTGACCCTGGCCGCACTGGCGCTCAGCCAGCACGGCGACATGGTGGTCACCCATCGTGCTGAACTGGAGAGCCTGCTCAGCCAGAGCACGGCCATCCGCCGTTGAGCTGTCAACCACTGGCCAGCTCTCTTTTACACTGCTGAACAAGGAATCCTGATGGCTTCGATCAAAACTGTCTCCTGTGCGCTGGTCGGGCTGGGGAATGTCAACCGCAACTTTCTGCGCATCCTGGAGCTGAAATCCACCGAACTGGCCCGGCGCTACCAGCTCCGCTTCCACATTCTCTGTGTGGCAGACAGCAGCGGCGGGGCGGTCGACCCAGCTGGCTTTGACCCGGCAGCGCTCCGTCGGTTCAAAGAGGCCGGGGGGCAGGTCCGCGCCTTGCCCGGCTACAAAGCAGGAGCCACGCCCGCAGAGCTCCTGTCCACCCTCCGCTGCGACCTGCTGCTGGAGGCATCCCCGGTCAACCTCCACACCGGCGAACCAGGGCTCAGCGCGGTGCGGGCAGCGCTGCGCTGCGGGACCACCGTCGTGCTGGCCAACAAAGGGCCGCTCGTGCTGGCCTACCGCGAGCTGCACGAACTGGCTGCCAGTTCGGGCGCCGGGCTTGCCTTCAGCGCCACAGTCTGCGGTGCGCTGCCGGTGATCAACATCGGGCAGCGCGACCTGGTGGCCGCCGAATTCCTGGGCCTGCGCGGCATCTTCAACGCCACCACCAACTACATCCTGGCGGAAATGGCGCTGGGCCACAGCTACGCCGCTGCGCTGGCAGAAGCCCAACGCTGTGGGATCGCCGAGAGCGACCCGTCTTTGGATGTCGAAGGCTGGGATGCAGCGAACAAGCTGGTGATCGTCGCCAACAGCATCCTGGGGCTGGATGTGACCCTGGCCGACGTCCCGGTGCAGGGCATCACCGGCGTGACCGCCGAACAGCTTGCGAAGGCGGCACAGCAGGGAGCCACCGTCAAACTGCTGGCTGTTGCCGAACGCAGCGAACAGGGGTATCTGCTCTCTGTGCGCCCGACCGCCGTGCCAGCGGACAGCTTTCTGGGTCAGTGCAGCGGCTGGGAGATGGGGGTCGAGCTGCGGACCGACCTCTACGGCAACCTGTATCACAAAATCTGGGAGCGAGAGCCGCTCCCTACCGCAGCGGCCATGTTGCGCGACGCGGTCAACCTGCTGGCCGCCCGGCGCACTCCTCTGTGTTAGAAAGGAGCTGCCCAGTGCCACACGCTGGACCGCCTGTCTATCTGCGTTCCGCCACCGCTGCGGACCAGCCGGCCATCACCAGATTGGTGCGCGACGCCGGCATCAACCCGATGAAGCTGGAGTGGTACCGCTTTGTGGTGGCGGACGAAGGCGGGCGGGTGGTCGGCACCGGCCAGGTCAAAACCCACAGCGACGGGGCCAGAGAGGTGGCCTCGATCGCGGTGCTCCCTGAGTGGCGGGGGCAAGGTATCGGGCGCGCCATCGTCGCCACCCTGCTCTCCTTGCAGCCAGCGCCGCTCTATCTCTGCTGCGGGGGGCACAACGAAAGCTACTATCGCCAGTTTGGCTTCACCCCGCTCTCCCCTGCGGCCATGCCACGCTCGCTGCGCCGAATCCATCGCATCGGCAACGCGCTGCTGCGCCTGGTCTCCCTGCTGACCCGCCAGCGCGAGCGGCTGGTCGTCATGGGGCAGGGCATCCCGGATTTTTTATAGAAACATGCGTAAGGGGCGTGCCATTCGCCGGCCCTCCCCACAGACCAGAAACCGAGAGACCCCAATGAACACTCCTTCCAACTGGTTGGTCTTTGTCACAGCAGCCGTTCTCCTGCTGCTCTCCGGCTGTGCGGCGGCTCCTGCCGGTGCAGCTGCCCCGCCTGTCTACACCGACTGGGACGATGTGCTGGCAGCCGCCAAAGGCACGACCGTCCACTGGTACATGTGGGGTGGATCGGACAAGATCAACACCGACGTAGACAACGACATTGGCAAAACGGTTCTGGCCCGGTACGGCGTGACCGTCAACCGGGTTCCGGTGGCTGACATCGCCGAGATCATCAACAAACTGCTCACGGAGTCCTCCGCGGGGGTCACCGCGGGGGGCAGCGTGGACCTGCTCTGGATCAACGGGGAAAACTTCAAGACCGCCAAAAGCGCCGATCTGCTCTACGGCCCCTTTGTCGACCTGCTGCCCAACTCGCGCTTTGTGAACTGGGAGGACCCGGCCATGGCCAACGATTTTGGCACCCCGGTGGAGGGCTATGAATCCCCCTGGGGGCATGCGCAGTTCGTCATGGAATACGACAATGCCCAGGTCGGCGACACCCCGCCGACCACCTTCGAAGCGCTCGCCGCCTGGATCCGGGCCCATCCAGGCAAATTCACCTACCCTGCCATTCCCGACTTTACCGGCAGCGTCTTTGTTCGCCATCTCTTCTACTGGGCTGCGGGCGGGCCCACCCCTTTTCTGGGGGACTTCGACCAGGCGGTCTTCGACCGGTATGCGCCCCAGGTGTGGGACTATCTGAACGGCATTGAGCCCTTCTTGTGGCGCGAGGGAGAGACCTACCCAGAGGCAGCGGCGATGACCGATCTATTGGCCAACGGGGAGATCGCCTTCAACATGAGCTACAGTCCGGGCAACGCATCGCTCTCCATCGCGCAGGGCATCTATCCCGACACCATTCGTACCTTTGTCTTTGAGACAGGGACTCTGGCCAACAACAACTATGTGGCGATCCCCTTCAACGCCAGCAACCCAGCGGGTGCGCTGGTGGTGGCCAACTGGCTGATCGACCCTGAAATGCAGCTCATTCTGGCCGACCCGGCCCGCTGGGGCTGGCTCATGACAGTTGACCCTACCCGTCTGTCGGCAGCGCAGCAGGCGCAGCTGGCCGGCTACGATGTGGGGGTTGCCACCTTGCCGGCGGCCGTGCTTGCGGCCAAGGCGCTGCCTGAACCGCAGGGGGAGTGGGTCGCTGCCATGGAAAAAGGCTGGGTCGAGCAGGTGTTGCAGAAATAGGGGGCCGATGGGACGTCAGGATTGGATGGAACGGCTGAAAATTTGGCTCATGCTTCTGCCTGCGCTGCTGGTGCTTGTTGGGCTTTTCAGCGGTGGGCTGGTTGTGGGGCTGGGCCAGAGTCTGGGGTACATGCCGGTGGCCGGGTTGCATTCGGTGACGCTCCAACACTATCTAGACCTCCTGGTCGAGGACGCGTTCTGGCAATCGCTGTGGGTGACCTTTTCCATCGCCTTCACCAGCACTCTGCTCTCGACGCTTGTGGCTGTGCCCTGTGCGTTTCTGCTGCGCGACACCTTTCGTGGCAGCCGGCTGGTGAACTTCCTCTTTCAGGTGCCGATTCCCATCCCGCACCTGGTGGTGGCGTTTGGGGTCGTCACCCTGGTTGCGCAGAGCGGTGTGCTGGCCCGTCTGCTGGCCAGCCTGGGGCTGCTGAGCGAGCCGGGCCAGTTTCCGGCGTTGGTCTTCGACCGTGCCGGCGTTGCCATCCAGCTGGTCTATCTCTGGAAGGAGATCCCCTTCATCGGGCTGGTCGTGCTGGCAGTTCTCCAGACTGTGGGGCCGGACTATGAGGCGCTGGCCCAGACCTTGGGGGCAACCCGCTGGCAGCGGTTCCGGTATGTGCTCCTGCCGCTCATTCTGCCCGCCATCCTGTCGGCCTCGATGATTGTCTTTGCCTTTGTCTTTGCCAGCTACGAAATTCCACTGCTGTTGGGGGTGCGCTTTCCGGCCCCACTGCCGGTCTGGAGCATCCAGCTGTATCGGGACCCGGATTTGAACCTGCGCCCTGGGGCCATGGCGATCGGCGTCCTGCTGACCCTCTTTTCGATCCTCTGGCTGGTTGCGTACCGCAGACTGATGCGGTACGCCCTGCGTGCATCGGGGGGCAGATGAGCTCGTTCTGGCGCGGCGGGCTGGTGGGGGGGATCGGGGTGGTTGTCGGGCTGCCGCTGCTGGTCCAGGTCATCTGGTCCTTTGCGTTTCGGTGGTATTTTCCCGATCTGCTGCCGAGCGAGTGGGGGCTGCACGCGTGGCGGTATGTTTTTTCCGACTCCTCTCGGGTGGGGGAAGCACTGCTCACCAGCCTTGGCATCGGCCTGGCAGTTTCGCTGCTTTCGATCGGGATAGGGCTGCCGGCTGCGCGGGCGCTGGCGCTGCATGACTTTCCAGGCAAAGGGCTGGTCGAGTGGCTGCTCTTGGTTCCGATCGTCGTGCCTGGCGTCGTGGCGACGATGGGGGTTCATCTGGTCTTCATTCACCTGCGTATTGCAGACAGCTCTTTGGGGGTGGTGTTGGTCCATCTGATCCCTGCGGTGCCCTACATGATTTTGGTGATGGCCAGTGTCTTTGCCAACTACGATACCGCCTTGGAGGAGACGGCGCGCACCTTGGGGGCCGATGCAGTGCGCACCTTTTGGTTTGTCACCTTGCCGGCCATTCTGCCTGGTCTGCTGGTGGCGACGCTCTTTACCTTTCTGATCTCCTGGAGCCAGTATGTGACGACACTGTTGATCGGCGGGGGCCGGGTGATCACGCTGTCGATGCTTTTGTTTCCGTTGATTGGTGGCTCCAACAACGCGACGGCGGCGGCGATCAGCCTGGTCTTTGTGGCGCCGGCGCTGCTGGCTTTGGGGGTCACGGCCCGTTCGTTGGCGAACGGGCCATCTGTGCTGGGCGGCTTGGGCCGCCCCTGATTGGGGAGTGTTCATGGCTGCGGTTGTCCTCCAGCATCTGACACGTCGTTTTGGGAATGTCGTTGCGGTGAACGATTTGAGTCTGGAGATCGCTGCGGGGGAGATGGTGGCGTTGCTGGGTCCATCCGGCTGTGGCAAGAGCACCACGCTGCGCATGATCGCCGGGCTTCTCCCTCCGACGGCCGGCGACATCCGGTTTGGCGAC
The DNA here is from genome assembly GCA_903858085.1 of uncultured Chloroflexota bacterium. Taxonomy (GTDB): domain Bacteria; phylum Chloroflexota; class Anaerolineae; order Caldilineales; family Caldilineaceae; genus Caldilinea. Next base: position 4,142 of record CAIOHJ010000119.1, on the reverse strand, counting down.
CGTTCGGTGCTTGCCGTGCCGGCCGAGCAACGGGGTGCGGTGCTGGTCTTTCAAAAACATCTTCTTTTTCCCCACATGACGGTCGGGGAAAACGTCGGCTTTGGCTTGCGGATGCGGGGGCTGCGGCAGAAGGAGATCCATGTTCGAGTCCAGGAGATGTTGGAACTGGTCCGCCTGCCTGGTTTCGAGAAGCGCAGGGCGCACGAGCTCTCTGGGGGGCAACAGCAGCGGGTGGCGCTTGCGCGCGGGCTGGTCGTGCGTCCTGCGGTGTTGTTGCTCGACGAGCCGCTGGCCAATCTGGATGCAAACTTGCGCCTGGAGATGCGCGAGCTGATACGTTCTCTGCAACAGGCGCTGAAGATGACGGCAATTTTTGTCACCCACGACCAGGAAGAGGCAGTCATGCTGGCGGACCGTATTGCGCTGCTGTTTGACGGTGTGCTTCAGCAATTTGACAGGCCTCGTGCATTGTATGAGTGCCCGCGCAGTGTGCAGGTTGCCCGCTTTTTCCGCAACGAAAACGTACTGCGTGGCCGAAAAGAGGGGGAGCGCTTTGTCTGTGGGGAGAGCCATCTTGTGGTGGGCGGCGCTAAGGAGCACCCGGATGGCGAGTATCTGCTGACGGTTCGGCCCGAAGAGGTGCGGATTTCGGACAGCCAGGTCGAGAACAGCTTGTGGGCGCGAGTTCGGGCTGCGGTCTACATGGGGACGCACACGCAGCTCCTGCTGGAGGTAGAGGGGCAGCAGTGGCGTGTCCACGGCCCAGCCGATGGCTGTTATCCTGCCGGGTCTGGGCTCTGGATCCACCTGCCTCCCCAGCGGATCTGGCTGCTTCCTCCGGCCGTGTAGGAGCTGCAGCGGGAACCGACTGTGGGCGGGTGCGTGGCAGCGCTACAAGTGCCCAGTCTCCATGCAGGGAGGGTGGTCCGCAACGTAGGCGGCATCACGCCGACACAACGCGCCAGCCAATTGCTTTTCAGTGTGCAGGTTTGATCCGAGGCGGCACAACCCGATCCGCAGAAAGCGAAGCCGTCTCCTTTACTCGCTCGCAGGTGGAAGCTGCTGCACCGTCGCCGCCAGATCGGGCGCCTTGCGCGCCTGCATCGCCTGTTCGAATGCATAGGCGACGGTAATCAGGGCCGGCTCGCCCAGGTAATCGGCGACCATCGTAAGGCCCACCGGCATGCCATTCTCCGTATAGCCGAGCGGCACCGTCATGGCAGGCAAACCCGCAGGGGCATAGGCCTGGCCAACGTCGGAAATCAACACATCGAGGCCATCGTCAGCAAATATGCTCACGAGCGCAGCGCGCGCCTTGTTCTGGTTCTCCGCCTTTGCGGCCAGGTATTCCTCATCGCTCAGCGGCGGATTTTGCGAGTCTTCCAGGTATCCCTGGCTATAGGGGGCCCGGTTGGCCAGGTCCACAGCATTGTGTTCTATGATCTCCTCCAGCGAACCGACAGGCACCCGGTCGCCCAGTTCGGCCAGGAAACGGTTGATGGCCTCCTTGAAGCCGCTGGGCAGCACAACGCGCAAGTCGCTCGCCGTGGGCAGGATCGACGTGCTGACTTCGACGACCTCAAAGCCCAACGCAGCGAAGGCCTGCCCAAACTGGCGCATTCCCTTGTTGCTGTCCATGAGCAACTGGCGGAAGCTGGCGGCGTCCGCGCCCTCAAAATCACTCTCTGCAACCATTTTTTCGATGTCCGCGTCGGTGGCGACGACAATGCCGACGCGCACGCCCTGGCGCGCCTCTGGCGCGAGAAACCTGGTAAAATCGACACCAGCCAACGCTGCGGCATCCTGGGTGATCGGGTCATTTTCGTCAAAGCCGGTCATGGCTGTGAGCAGCACCGCCACATCGGTCACCGTGCGCCCCATCGGCCCCACGACATCCTGCCACTCCAGCAAAGGAATCACGTAGTCGCGACTGACCAGGCCCATGCTGGTCTTGAGACCAACCACCGAGTTGACCTGCGCCGGCATGATGATGGAACCCTGCGTCTCGCTGCCGACGGTGACGGCAGCAAAGTTGGCGGCTGCCGCAACGCCCGAGCCACTGCTGGAGCCGTACGTATCAAAGGGGCCGTAGGGGTTGCGCGTCTGGCCGCCGAGCGTACTGAAGCCGCTGGGCATACACGGGTCCATCCAGTTCGCCCACTCCGACAAATTTGTCTTACCCAGGATCACCGCACCCGCTGCACGCAGCTGCTGTACCAGAAAAGCATCACGATCCGGCTGCCAGTCCTTGAGTGCATAGGCGCCGGCGGTGGTGTGCATGCCATCGCCCGTAGCGATATTGTCCTTGAGCAGCACGGGGATACCGTGCATATTGCCACGCACCGTACCGGCCGCACGTTCTGCATCCAGCTGGCGGGCAATTTCCAGCGCATGCGGGTTGAGTTCCATGACCGAATTGAGCTTATCGATATCGTAGCGCTGGATGCGGTCGACATACCAGATGACAAGCTGTTCGGCACTCAGGGCACCGCTGTCCATGGCCGCCTGCATGTCGAGAAGTGTGGCGTTCGCCAACAACTCAGCAAGTTCGGCACGTCGTTTCTCTGTCAGCCCAGCCAGCGCATCGGTGAAGGCGCTGAGATCCCGCACACGCTTGGCGTCATATGCCGGTTCGGGGCGGGGAAAGGGAAGATCAAAGTCGGCGCAAAATTCAGCGTTGTCGCTCACAGAGGAGACCTCCAGCCCCAGTGTTTGCGGTGCCAGCGACACCGGCATCAACATGACCTGGCAGCTGCCAGAGTTGGTCAATAAGACAAACGTCGTGTCAATTTCCGGAATGCGGAACCAGATCGACTGAAAGCCAGCCGTCTGGCCGGCATGTCCGTAGGCGGTGAAGCCCTGTGTCCCGAAGGAGATCAAGCCCAGCCCATAGCCAGCCATGATACCACTGCCTTCGTCATCGGTCAGTTCGCGGAAGGCGAGCATCTCCTTTAGCGTGGCTGCCTCCTGGAAGAGCGCGCCGCCAAAGAGTCCGTCAGCGAAGAGCGCCATGTCCTCGGCCGTACTGACGATAGCGCCAGCTGCGCCGCCCTGCGTCGCGTTCCAGTGGGTCATGTTCGCCAACTCGCCCGTCGGAATCGTGTAATAGCCATCGACAACGGCACCCGCCTGCGGCGAGCCTTCCAAATAGATGGAATCTGCCATGCCCAGCCGGTCGAAGATGCGTTCCTGGTAAAGTTCGGCCAGTGTCTGTCTGGCAGCGGCTTCAACCACCATGCCCAGAAGGATAAAATTGGTGCTGCTGTAGTGCCAGCCCCTCCCCGGGGCGAAGTCGGGCGCGCCGTTGGCAATCGCGTACTCGACCAGTTCTTGGGGGGTGTACGCCTGTACAATCGCAGCCTGGTCATTGGCGTCGATCACCGGCTGCAAGAGTGGGTCGGCGTAATCCCAGATGCCGGACGTATTACTCGCAAGCTGGCGCAGCATGACCTGATCGCCGTTGGGGATGCGTGCCGCCAGGTCAGGCAACCACCGGTGCAGCGGGTCATCCAGGGAAAGCACACCTTCTTCTTGTAGTTGCAACGCCAGGATCACCGTGAAGGCCTTGGTGTTGCTGCCGATCTCCAGGCGGTCGCCAGTTTGCAGCGGGCGCCCATCGTCCAGACTGGCAATGCCGCCAGCCTTGAGATAGCGCCCCGCGGGCGAATCGACCAGCAGCACAGCGCCGGGCGCATCGCACAGGCCGTTGCCCGGCGCCAGCCACTGGTCGAGGATGCCGTCCAACGCAGCCTGGTCCGGTGCGCCTTGCACTGGCTGCGCAGCAAGCGGCTCTGCAGTCGGCACCCACTGCGGCACTGGCAAGGCCGGGGCACATGCCGAAACAAAGAGAAGGGCAGCGGACATGAGCAGCATTGGAATACACTGGGTCAAATTCATAGTTTACTTCTCCGTATGTAGCCGTTCGTCGTGTATGATCCGGTAGCTTGCTCACCGTGCCGGCTGGAAGAGCAGCACCACAGTATTCTCTTGTCCCGTCAGAGTGTCATCAGGACCTCCTTCTAGCGCCCCTCACCGGCTGGTCGGCACGTTCCTCTCCGCCATGGCAAAGAAGGGCACACCCACCACCAGGTAGCCACGCCCCAGCCAGCGCCGCCGCAGATCGATACGTGCCCCCGACGCGT
>CAIOHJ010000118.1 GCA_903858085.1 uncultured Chloroflexota bacterium | reverse complement strand
CATGGACGGCGTAACCTATCATACATCGACCCAGATCCATTGTGAGCACTGTCAACAGCGACGGGATAGCCAGGGTACAGTGCACTACTATCATAGCGCCATCGCACCGGTGATCGTCAAATCTGATTGTCCGCACGTCTTGTCGTTGCCGCCCGAGTGCATCGTGCCGCAGGATGGCCATGAAAAACAGGACTGTGAACGTACCGCAGTCAAACGTTGGCTGCAGCAACATCGCGCCCGCTTTGCACCACGCAGCGTCACCTATTTGGGGGGCGACGCGCTCGGCGAAGCTGGGGGGAGCATCGCGTTTGCGCACCCGGCGTCGGAGCGCCAGTTCCATGTGGTCAGGTGCTGCTGGAGGTCGGCTGCGGTCATGTCCGTGTCACAGGGCAGGGTGGCGGTGCCCTCCGTGCAGGCGGGGCGTGCCGTACCCTCTCTAAATTCATCCGCCCCGATGGGGCGTGCAAAAAAACAGCGGTTGACGGAAGAATTGGCGGCGACGCGGGAGTCGCTGCGTCAGGTGAACTGCTCAGAGCCCCGACCGTAAGGGAGGGTCTTTACCGTGAGTTGCAGGACCGGAGTCTCTTACAATCGGCCTCAGTCAGTTCCACTGCTTGCGCCCTCGACGAACGCCTGGCCACAGCAGAAAATCAGGATTGCTTTTTCCCAAACGCCACGCCGATCGCCACATCGACCGCCTGGCCGTTGGCGCCGCGGCCAGGGCTGATCACTTCTTCGATCAGGCCGAAAGCGGGCGGGCTGGCCTTGCGCAGCGCAAGGCGGCCGCGCACCTGGCCCTGCAGGCGCAGCAGTGGCGTGCTGCTGCCCACATCCGGCGCCCCCGCCAGCAGGGTGAGCTGCTCCAGGGTCTGGCCTGCACTGAAGCCACCTGCGTGGTAGGGCGTCACCGCCATCGTCTGGTTGCAGCGCGCCACCAGGGACTCGGCGTCGGTGACGACCAGCGCCAGAAAGAGCGCCGCCCATTGTTCGACCAGCCGCCACGCCGCTGCGCCGATGGCCGCCTCGAAGTGCTGGGTGAATTCCTGCGTGGCGACGACGCCAGGATAGCGATAGCGCACGGCCAGCTGCGCCGCGCCCGCACAGCGCGCGGCGCCCGCTGCACTCAGGTGCAGGGTGCGCGCCGCACCATCGATGGTAAAGTCCCCAGGAAAGAGCGCCTGACGCCGCTCGCTCACCATCTCCGGATCGATGATCGCCTCGGCGTCGAGCGTGCCGTCCAGCGGCGTCTGCGCCAGCGCATAGGTGGTAACCCCAGGCAGGCGCAGCGCCAGCTGTTGTTGGATCGGCTGCGGCTGCACGCGGTCAGAACGATCCAGTGTGCGCTGGTTGAGCTCCAGCGCCCCCAGGGTCAGCGTCAACCCCGGTACCGGCGACTGGCCCGCGGTCAGCGTGCGCCAGTCGTCGTTCAGATAGGTAAAGAGTTGTTGGATCATGCTGCTTCCTCAGCCTTCGCTGGCACACACAGCGCACTTGGATCGCTGCTCGTCACGCCGTCAACGGCACATCCAGATCGTGGGTGCCGATCTCGCGGAATTTGATGTCGTCCGCCTGCTTGCTCAGGTCAATTTCTACCGAGAGGAAGCGGGCGTCAGCTGGAATGAGCTCTGCCGGCACCAGCGCAGCGTTGTAGTTGCACCCCGGCCGGCTGTTCCAGTAGCGGGCAAAGGGATTGTCGTAGGTGGCCAGGAAGCGCTCGACCGGCTGCCCGTTGACCCGGAGGCCTGTCAACTGCAGGCCGTTGTCGTAGGTGGTTTCATCCTTCAACTGCGGCGCGTTGACCAGATAGAACAGCTTGTCGCGGCCGTTGGGGATCACCGGCACCTGGAGGACGGGGTCGCCTTGTGAGAATTTTTGGATGCGGTGGTTGCCGCTGTCAACAACATAAACGTTGCCAATATTATCCACTGCAATACCCGTTGGTGCATTGAATTGCCCAGGGCCATTGCCTTTGGTTCCCCACTGGTCTAGATAGTTGCCACCGCTGTCAAACACCTGAACGCGATGATTGCCTTGATCGACAACATAGACGTTGTCGTAGCGGTCAATGGCGATCCCGCAGGGTTTACTGAACTCTCCCTTGCCGCTGCCTGCCTTGCCCCACATAGGAAGACGTGCATAACCGGCTTTATCGGAAGCATACTTCTGGATACGGTTATTGTTACCGTCGGTGAAATAGATACTACCGCGGCTGTCCACCGCTAGCCCAAGTGGATTCTGAGCCTGTCGAGCACGGTCATCTGCAGAGGGCGACATCGTGAGGTTAGTTGTAATGACGTATGGGAAATCCAGGGGACGACCATCGTAAAAGTGCTTTGCAACGCGATTATTTCTGTTATCAAGGCTGTAGAAATGGTCGCGGTTGGTAGGATCCAATGCAATGGCGACCGCATCATAAGCTCCCCAGCTAGGGTTGGGTGTCCATTGTGTGAGATAAGCGCCGCTGTTGGTGAATTTCTGGACAGTACTCATGCAACCACCTGGGGAGGTGGAGTTTCCGTTGTCCGCAACATAGACATTGTCATTGCTATCGACTGCAACACCACACGGCTCAAAAAATGTTCCGGATCCACTCTTTCCTTTACTTCCCCATTGAGTGAGATAGGTGCCGTTGTTGTCGAACTTCTGAATGCGATAATTATCTCTATCGGCGACATAGACGTTGCCGCGGCTGTCTACGGCCACGCCGAAGGGATTGTTGAACTGCCCCTGGCCGCTGCCCTGACTGCCCCACTGTGCGCTGAACGAGAAGACCCCCGCCTTTGAGGGGGCAATGCTGCCCGCCTGGTCGCCGAAGAACTGGAAGCTGTGCCAGCTGACCCCCCGACTGCCGTTGAAGCCCAGGGCATAGCCGCGCGCCGATTGGGCCGCGTGCGCCCAGGGGTTGCGGCTGAAGGCCACGCCCGAATACCAGACGTATCCCTCGCTCTGCTGCGAGATCAGCGCCACCTTGCCGGCGCGCCCCACGGGGATGGCCAGCCATTG
>CAIOHJ010000117.1 GCA_903858085.1 uncultured Chloroflexota bacterium | reverse complement strand
TCCGTTTGCCAGATCGGTGTAGGTGAAGCGGACTGCTGTCGGCTCGTCGCCGGTTGAGGCCAGCACAAGGGCGTCGTCGGTCGTACGCGTCGATTCCTCCTCCAGCGCCAGGCCGAATCGAACCGGCGGCAGTTGGCTGCCGAATGGCGTGAAGTTAGCGATATCGCCAGGAGCGGAAGCGGCGCTCGTACCGAACTCAAGAGTGCCGATCTGCCCATTGATCTGGGCAGGCGGCAGTTGCCTCGTATATTCCAACGCAACTGCTGCACTCTTCAGCGTGCTCCGTACTTCATCCATCGCAGTCTGTACTGCGGCGTTGTCGATCAGGTGTTCGTAGGGTGGTGTTTCCTTGCACAGCTGCGAGCGCAGGCAGGTAAGCAACCGCTCCAGGTCGCCGATTGCGATCTCCAGATATGCCCACAGCGCAGGTGTGGCTCCTGACTCATCCGTCTGTTCACTGGCAGCGGCGGCGGCAATCGTCAGGCCTGCATTGTAGGCGGATTGTGCGGCCGAGACATTGCCGCTGGCCAGGTGGGCTGCGCCGAGGTTGAAATAGAGAGCGACCTGGGTGGTGTCGTAGGTCAGCGCCTGCTGGCTGTATTCGATCGCAGCAGGAAGATTGCCGAGTACGTAGGATGTCCAGCCCAAATTCCAGAGAACCTGTACGTCGTCGCGGCCAGCCTGACGGGCCGACTGATAGTCGGCGGCTGCGGCTGGGTAATCCCCCAGTGCAAAGTGGGCATTGCCGCGGCGAAAGAAGGCGTTGGCATAGTCTGGCTCGTAGGCGATCGCCTGGTCGAACGCAGCTACAGCCAGGGCGTGTTCTCCCTGATAGGTGAGGCCAACCCCCTGGGCATAGAGAGTGGGAGCCTCCTCGGAATAGGCCGGCAAAGGTTCCAGCAGCACGCGGCCTGCAGCGATGGCAACGTAGAGTGTCATCAGGCCGCCACCGACAATTGGCGCCACGCGCAGAGCACGGCTGGGCAGCAGACGCTCATTGGGCGCCAGGGCAAAGAGCGCTACAGCGATCCCCAAAAGGACAATTAGCAGGCTCAGCGTATCGCTTTTTTCACTGAGTATCCCTTGAGTTGTCATGGAGCGCAGATAGCGTTCTTGTAGATCGGTGGCGGGCACCAGATAACTTTCTGCCTCGAATGCACGTATGTTTGGTGGCTGACCACTGGTGCTGTCAAAAAAGGTGCTGCTGAGCAGAGGGGTCAACTCAATGGCACGGTCTCGCACGGCGCGATAGCGGCTGGCCGCAGCTTCGTCTCCTTCCGCCTGTGCCAGCGTCGCACGGCTATCCCACTCAAGCCATTGGCGGTACACATCGCTCCAACCATAGGTTGCGACTGTCTCACCCTGCGCTCGGGTGCCCATCGCCTGCACCGCATACTGCTGCGCACGATCCAGCGTCTGGTCTGCGTCTGCACTGAAACGTTCCATTTGCAGCGCAAGAGCAGCTGTAAAGATCGTCACCAGCACGATTAATAGAACGGTATCAATGCCTTCGGCATCCTCTTCAAATAGGAACAGCTGCAGCAGGCTGCGTTGACCGCCAGACCGAGTCAGCCTGCGCAGAAGATTTTTTGACATAGCCACAACTCCCGAAACTCAGCAATATCTCTTTGAGGTACCTGGGTGTAGGACACAAGCCTCTGCTCTTCAGATCGTCCGTGCAATCAGCCAGACGCTGACCGCAACAAAGAGCACGGCCGAGGTAGCTAGCACAGATGCACAGAGCCGTATCAGGCGGCGGCGGTGATTGACCAGATGGATCAGTTCGTAGAGGCAGAGTGCAATCGTCACCCAAAGTAGCAGCCAAATCAGCTGCAGCCCGGTCAGGCGCTGTGCATCGGCCTCCAGAAAATGGGGCTGTGGATTCAAATCGGCTGCCTGGGCAGCGCTTGCCCAGGCTTCACCGAGGTGGCGGTCGCGGTCATAGCTGCCATCGCGATTCAAGTAGCGCAGTGGAAAGAAAATGCGGCTGGCGGCGACCATCTGCTGGGCATGGCCAAGTTCACGCTCCAACTGAGCTGTGTCTTCGGCTGCGGCGCCGTCTAGCGCTGCAGTCAGCTGTTTCTGCAGCTCATCTTGCAGCCGAAAGGTGGCATAGGCGCGCAGATTGGCGTATAGCTCGGAAGTGTGCATTGTTCGCACCATTTCCCGATTGAAGGACGCAGCAAGCCCACTGCTCGCAGGCTCACCGGGGTTCAGCATCGCCAGATAGAGCGAGATGGAGATGACAACCAGGGTGGCACCGAGTGCCAGAATGCTGACCACAGCAATCAATGAAACACGCATCCTGGGCGTCGCCGGCAGGTCAGGGGGGACATCTTCGATCGGTGGCGCGCTCGCAGAGCGTTCCAGCCGTGTGGTCAGCGTCGCTAACCGTGTTTCGGTCTGTTCCAGGCGCCTTACCAGCTGTTGCAGCATATCCTCTGTAGTATCGAATTCGTGCGTCATGCTCCACCCCTGCTACGCAGTCTGTCTTTGTGATCGATCGCCTACTCGAATGGTAGCGGCGATCGTTTCGCCAGCATTCGCCTGGAATCTGCAGTAGTCGACGTCCAGATCTGGATTGATTGCCAGATCTGCCAATTCCTCAGCAGGACCTGTATCAACATAAGTCCACGCAGCAATATCATCAATCCAGACACCGAGATAGGGTTCCGAGTTCGAGTCGTCGCTGACTATCCTGAGCATAGACGGAGGTTGCCTGCATCAAGGCTCCGGCCATAAATGTAGAAGGAATCGAGTCAGAAGTGACCTGAAATTTATTTTGTTCATCTTGCTCTCCTGAATGGTACTGTCATGTTGTGTGGATTAGCGCCTTTATATGGAATGGAGCGGTGTCCTTAGCGGGCGCCTGCCTGCTGAGAACACTGGGCTGGAGAGCTGTCGCATCGTACTTTTCTCCTGAAAAGGTGGTTGCAAGGTTGATGGGCAGGCCATCCTTTTGCGCAGTAAAGCATACCGATGTAAATCCATCGTAAATGATGTAAATAGCATTTACTGGTTGTTTTCTCGGGTGTTGGGGCATTCTCTTCAAAAGCGCTGGGTCTGTTTTCGTCTGCCCTGGTCTGCCCAGCAGCAGGCTCGACCGGGGGCGCCTGTTATCGCTGCTGGCTGGTGGCGTTGAATGTCCACAGCAAGAAACGGCGACGATGCGCTCTCTGGTGGCTGCGGTCGAGCGCGAAGCCCCCTGTCCATTGTGAGGGCCACTCTGGGGTCAGCGCACGTCCACCGTTTTTGAGTTTTCTCACTCGCTGCGTCACGCTGGGGGGGCCAGGCTGGTGAGGTCGAAGACCGGGCCGTGGATGCAGGCGCGGCTCCAGCGGCCGTTGGCCAGCGGGGTCAGGCAGCACTGGCAGACCCCATAGCCGCAGGCCAGCGGCACATCTGCCAGCAGCTGCACCAGCCCTGGCTCGATCTGCAGGCGCGCTGCGGCTACCGCTCTTTGCAACTGGGGGGTCTCGCTGGCGGGCAGGGCAGCTGCCACGCTGTCAGCCCAGACCAGCGTCTCCCGCAGCTGTGCAGGCCAACTGGGGCCGGGGGAGATCTGCTGGATTTCGGCTGCCAGCGGCAGGAGGTCGCGCAGGTCAGGGGCCAGCGGGCCCTGCGCCAGCAGCGAAATCGCAACCCGCCCCCCACGGTCAAGCAAGGCATGCATCAGCGGCAGCAGCAGGGCAACCCGTTCCGGCACTGCCACCACGGCCAGGTGACGGCTGCGCGGGGGCAGCGTGAAGCCGTTGCCGAGCGGCCCGACCAGATGGACAGCGGTTGGAAGCGGGCGACTCGCCAGCCAGCCAAGGCCAGGGTCGTCCAGCGCAGGGCTGGCCAACAGCCAGCGTGCGTCGTCGCCCGCCGGGCGCCAGCCAGCGACATAGAGCGGCCGACGCAGGGAAAAGGTCCAGTCGTGGGCCAGTGCCCAGGCTGTCGCCTCGCAGCAGCGCACCAGAAAATAGCGCCCGGCCAGCGGAGAGGCGGGCAGGCTGGCCGGGAGGGTGAGCGAGAAGAGCAGACCGCTGGTGGTGGCCTGTGCACTGGTGAGCAGGGCTGTGGCCGTCCCGTCAGCATGGAGCGCTGCCCGGTCGGGCACTGTGAAAGATGCTGGCGCCATCAAATCCTCCGGCAAACTCCCCAGCCCTGAAGGCATGGAGTCCCTGAAGGCATGGAGAGGGGCGGTTGGGTGGCCGAGTCTCGGCCTCTTGCAGAAATTGTACCCGCACACCACAACGAACCCGCCATCGTGCCCTGCGCCGATCGACATTGGCTGCCAGCAACCAAGAGAATGGACCGGCCCCCACGGCCAGCCTTCGGGGAGCGCTGCAGTCACAGATCTGTGGAAGTGCTGTTGGCCTGGCAGGGCAGTTGACAGAGCGAAAAGTTGCGGGTATACTGGGAGGCAACTGAACAATCTGCCCAAAATGTTCAGGGCAAGTCGCACAATCCAGAGAATTTTCGTCATGAGTCGACCGAGCCAGCGCATGTATTTGATTGAATTGCTCAGCCTTCGCAGTGTACTTCGGGTCGTAGCAGACCGGAAGTCTGTTGCGGTTGGAGAAGGTTGAGGCGCCAGCAGCGCTTTCCAAGGTCACCGAAGACCCTTCCCAACCGGGAAGGGTCTTTTTTGTTATCAAATGGGCATTACTGTCGTCGTGGAGTGCCGAACCGGCCAACGAAGGAGATCTCAAACATGTCCAAAAGGAACGGAAAAGCAGCGAAGGCGGCCCCAGAAATTCCTGTGCAGATGAAGGGGGCGCAGATGATTTGGGAGGCGATGGTGCGTGAGGGGGTCCGTGTGGTGTACGGGCATCCGGGCGGCGCCATTTTGCCGGCCTACGATGCCCTTTCTCCCTACGAGGCGGAGGGCAAACTCCATCATGTTCTGGTGCGCCATGAGCAGTGTGCCGCCCACATGGCGGATGGGTGGGCGCGCGCGACCGGGGAAGTGGGGGTCTGTATTGCCACCAGCGGGCCGGGGGCCACCAATCTGGTGACGGGCCTAGCAACCGCGCAGATGGACAGCGTGCCGGTGGTGGCCATCACCGGCCAGGTGCCCACCAAGCTGTTGGGCACCGACGCCTTCCAGGAGTCGGATGTCGTCGGGGTCAGCGCGCCGGTCTGCAAACACAACTATCTGGTCACCGATGTCAACGAACTCCCCTTGATTTTGAAAGAGGCGTTTTATATTGCCCGCGAAGGCCGCCCTGGGGTGGTCTTGGTGGACATTTGCAAAGATGTGCAAAACGCCGAAGGGACGTTCCGCTACGACTTTGAGATTGAGCTGCCCGGCTTCGAGCCCTGGCCGAACGTCGATCTGGAGTGTGTGCGCAAAGCGGCTGCGCTGATCAACCAGGCCGAGCGGCCGCTGGTGTTGTCCGGCCACGGCGTGCAGCTGGCGCGCATGGGGCATGAGCTGCTGGCACTGGTTGAAAAGGCGGAGATCCCCGTGGTCACCACCCTGCTGGGCACCGGCAACATCCCCGAGAGCCATCCGCTGAGCCTGGGGATGGGTGGGATGCACGGCGAGGCCTACGCCAACCAGGCGGTGCAGTCCTGCGATGTGTTGATCGCGGTCGGGATGCGTTTCGACGACCGCATTACCGGCCGGCTGGACAAGTTTGCCAAACAGGCCAAGGTGATCCACTTCGAGCTGGATCGGGCGGAAGTCGGCAAAAATATCGTGCCCGATGTGCCGGTGATCGGCGACCTGGCGGAGACATTGCCGGCGCTGTTGCCGCTGATCGAAGAGCGCCGCCACCAGCCCTGGCTGCAGCAGCTCAAGGAGTGGAAGGGAGAGACAGCCCAGAGTGACATCCTCAACTACGAGGTCGACGAGCTGATCCCCCCCTATGTGATTCGCCAGCTCTGGTTTGCCACTCACAACGCTCCGGGCGGCCCGCCGATCATCGTGACCGACGTCGGCCAGCACCAGATGTGGGAGTGCCAGTATTTCACCCACGACCATGTGGGGCAGCTGCTCACCAGCGGCGGGCTGGGGACGATGGGCTTTGCCCTGCCGGCGGCCATCGGCGCCCAGATGGCCTACCCAGAGCGGTTGGTCTGGGCCGTGGCCGGCGACGGCGGCTTTCAGATGACGCTGCAGGAGCTGGCTGTGATCAAACAGGAGCACAACCTGCCGGTCAAGGTCGCGATCATCAACAACGGCTTTCTGGGCATGGTGCGCCAGTGGCAGCAGTTCTTCTACGACAAACGCTACACCGGCACGCCGGTCTGGTCGCCTGATTTCGTCCAGCTGGCTGCGGCCTATCAGATTCCGGCGCTGGCAGTGACCCGGCCCGACGAGGTGGGGCCCGCCCTGGAGAAGGCGATCGCAACCCCCGGCCCTTTCTTGATCGACTTCCGGGTCAAAGAAGAGGTGAATGTCTATCCGATGGTGGCGCCCGGTGCAGCGGTCGACCAGTTGATTCGCCGCCCCAAACCTGCCGTCATGCAAGAATACAGCGGTGTGCAGCCGAGCTGGTAACCACAAACAAGACAGAGGGTGGACGATGAAATACACGTTGATTGCCTGGATGCGGGACAAGCCCGGTGTGTTGAGCCGGGTGGCGGGGATGATGCGGCGCCGCAATTTTAACATCGACAGCCTGCAGGTCGGCCACAGCGAAGCGCCTGGGATCAGCCGGATGACCTTTGTGGTGGACGGCAACGACCGCATGGTCGACCAGGTCATCCAGCAGCTGCGCAAGCTGGTCGATGTCACGCAGGTGGAGAACATTTCGGAACAGCCGATTGTGGCGCGCGAGATGGCGATGGTGCGGGTCGCGACCAACGCCGACACGCGGGCGGAGATTGTGCAGATCGTCAACATCTACCGCGGTGAGATCGTCGATGTGGCGCTTGACTCGATGATCGTCCAGATTGTCGGTTCGGAAGATCGGGTGGCGTCGCTGGTCGATCTGTTGGACAACTTTGGCATTCTCGAGATGGTGCGCACCGGGCCAGTGGCGATGGCGCGCGGGCGTCTTGAGCGTTCTCGACGGCGGGGGACGGCGGTCTGGCGCGCCCAGGCGGATGGCCGTGATGCGGTCTCGACCGAGCGCTTCAAGACCGGGGGAGTGTAGTGGTCAAGGGGGGCCGGTCTGAAGCTGCCGGGCGCCCTTTGCATCTTTGCCGCTTTGCGGCTACTGTGTAACGCTGACAATTCGCAAACCATTCAACAGCAGGAAGAGCAATCATGGCAAAAATTTTTTACGAAAACCAGGCAAATCTTGAGGACATCCGCGACAAAAAGATCGCCGTGCTGGGCTATGGCAGCCAGGGGCATGCCCATTCGCTCAACTTGCGGGACAGCGGCATGGACGTGCGGATCGGCCTCTATCCGGGCAGCAAGAGCTGGGCCAAGGCGGAAGCCGACGGGCTGCGCGTGCTGAGCGCTGCCGAGGCCTGCGCCGAAGCCGACATGATCATGGTGACGCTGCCCGACCCGATCCAGGGCAAGGTCTACGAGCAGGAGATTGCCCCCAATCTGAAGGCAGGGGACACCCTGATGTTCGCCCACGGGTTCAACATCCGGTTTGGCATGATCCAGCCGCCGGCGGAGATCGACGTGACGATGGTGGCCCCCAAGGCGCCCGGACACCGGGTGCGCGAGGTCTTCAAGGAGGGGTCAGGGGTGCCGGCGCTGGTGGCGGTGCACCAGGATGCCAGCGGCAAGGCGCTGCAGAATGCCCTGGCCTATGCCAAGGGCATCGGCTCCACCCGTGCAGGCGTGCTGGAGACCACCTTTGCCGAGGAGACCGAGACCGACCTCTTCGGCGAGCAGGCGGTGTTGTGTGGCGGCGTCAGCGAGCTGGTCAAAGCGGGCTTCCAGACGCTGGTCGATGCGGGCTACCAGCCAGAGATCGCCTACTTCGAGTGCATGCACGAGCTCAAGCTGATCGTCGATCTGATGTATCAGGGCGGGTTGAGCTACATGCGCTACAGCATCAGCGACACTGCCGAGTGGGGCGACTACAAGAGCGGCCCGCGGGTGATCACCGACGAAACGCGCGCGGCCATGCGCCGGATCCTGCAGGAGATCCAGAGCGGTGCCTTTGCCGAGGAATGGATGGACGAATACCACAGCGGCGGCAAACAATTTTATGCCACCCGCAGCCGCGAGCAGGGCCAGCCGATCGAGGTGGTCGGCAAGCAGCTGCGGCGGATGATGACGTTCTTGAATGCCAAGGAAGTGAACTAAGGGTGTCGGCAGTTGGGAAGGGGGAATCCATGAGCAACGCGCCAGTTGTTGAAGCAGAAGAGCAGGGGGGCGGCGACGAAATTCCTGCGGTAGACGTGGAAATGTTCCGTATTCACGACCCGGCGGCCCACGCGCGCGCCATCGCCCACGGCCGCACCGTGCTGGTCTTTGACACCACGCTGCGGGACGGCGAACAGAGCCCGGGCGCCACGCTCAACACCCAGGAAAAACTGGAGATCGCCGGCCAGCTGGCCCGGCTCGGCGTCGATATCATGGAGGCAGGGTTTCCGGCTGCCAGCCCAGGGGACCTGGAGGCGGTCAAGCGGATCGCCAACACGGTCGGGCGGCGCCCGCGACGCGACAAAAGCGGCGCATGGGGTGCACCGCCGGTGATCGCCGGGTTGGCCCGTGCCAACAAGAACGACATCGACAAAGCCTGGGAAGCTGTCCAGGGAGCGGTGCGCCCGCGCATCCACACCTTCCTGGCGACCAGCGACATCCACATGGAGCACAAGCTGCGCATGACGCGCGACGCTGTGCTGGAGACGGTCGGCGACATGGTGCACTATGCGCGCAGCCTCTGCACCGACATCGAATTCAGCCCTGAAGATGGCGGGCGCAGCGACCCGGCTTTCTTGATCCAGGTGCTTGCCGTCGCCATCCAGGCCGGCGCAACCACCCTCAACATCCCAGACACCGTCGGCTATACGACCCCGGAAGAATATGGTGCCCTGATCCGCCATCTGCGCGAAAATACGCCGGGCGGGCAGGAGGTCATCTTCTCCTGCCACTGCCACAACGATCTGGGGCTGGCGACCGCCAATACGCTTGCTGGGGTGCAAAACGGCGCCCGCCAGATCGAAGTGACGATCAACGGGATCGGCGAGCGGGCCGGCAACACCAGCCTGGAAGAGGCCGTGATGGCGCTGCATGTGCGGCCGCAGACCTACCAGCTGGACTCCAACATCCTGACCCAGGAGATCCACCGGGCCAGCGATATGGTCAGCCGCTACACTGGCATGGTGATCCAGCCCAACAAGGCGATCGTCGGCGCCAATGCGTTTGCGCACGAGGCTGGCATCCACCAGGATGGCATGCTCAAGCACAAGCGGACCTACGAGATCATGGACGCCTCCTCCATCGGTCTGAACACCAGCAAGCTGGTGCTGGGCAAGCACTCTGGCAAGCATGCGCTGGCGCGCAAGCTGGAGAGCATGGGCTACCACCTCAGCCAGGACGAACTCAAGGAGGTCTTTGGCCGTTTCAAGGAGCTGGCCGACAAAAAAAAGACCGTGACCGAGGTTGACCTGGAAGCCCTGGTGGGGGATGAGCTCTACCAGCCGGTCGAAGCCTGGGAGCTGCTCGAGGTGCAGGTGCACTCAGGGACCGCCATGACCCCGACTGCGGTTGTGAAACTCAGACAGAGTGCCAGCGGGGAGGTCAAACTGGGGGCTGCCATCGGGACAGGGCCGGTCGACGCCGTCTACCGGGCGATCAACGAAGTGGTGCAGGTGCCCAACAACCTGGTCGAGTTTTTGGTCCAGGCGATCACCGAAGGGATGGACGCCAACGGCGATGTTACGATTCGGATCGAGGTGCCCGACAGCCGCGGCTACAGCGAGACTGCGCAGGGGCGGCGGCGGCGGCGGCTGTTCAGCGGCCGCGGGGTCGAGACCGACATTCTTGTGGCCAGCGCCAAAGCCTACATGCAGGCGCTCAACAAAATGATCGACGCGCTCAAGCACGAAAAAGAGGTACCCAGCGGACAGGTCACCGACGAACTGGTGATCGAAGCTGGGCTTTAGGAGGGAGTGCTCCTTCTGGTGGCGCTGCGGCCTGGCTGTGGCGCTACCAGAAGGGGGTGAGTGTGGCAGCGCTGCCTGCTGGCCGGGGGGCTCCTCCCCGATAGCCGGGGTGTCCTTCCCCGCCCGGCAGCCCCTGTTCGATCAGCGCGATCTTGTCGCGGTGAATTTTGCTGGGGGGGCCGCCGAAGCGTGAGCGCGCAAAGAGGCTGATGTCGTGGCGCGACTGCTGGCGTTCGGCCAGGTCGGCCAGAATTTCGCCGATCACGCTGGCAAATTTGTAGCCGTGGCCAGAGCAGGCCGAGGCAAAGCTGACCTGTGGGAACTCTGGGTGCAGGTCGACGATGAAGTGGCCGTCGGGCGCGTTGGTGAACATACATTCCTTGAGCGTCAGGGTCGGGCCGGTGGCCTGTGGAAAATAGCGCGCCGCAAACTCGCGCAGCAGCTCCTCATCTGCCCGGCTGGGCCCCCGCCGGATCTGGTCGGGCCGCCCCTGTTCTTCCAAATGGTGGTACTTGCCAAATTTGAACCCGGGCACCCCAAAGACGGGAAAGCCGTAAAAGCGCCCTTCGTCGACCAGACAGTTGAAGACCGGAAAATTTTCCGGCTGAAAATACTCGGGCCGCTCGGGCTGCATCCAGATCAGCACCTGCAGCTCGGGGGTGGCCAGCCCGTGCAGCCAGGGCATCAGCTGGCTGTTCCAGGAGCCAGCAGTGAAGACCAGCGCGTCTGCGGTGTAGGTGGTGCGGTCAGTGACCACGCGCACCCCGTCCCCGCGCGGTTCCCAGCCCAGCAAGGCCTCGCGCCCGTGGATTTCAGCGCCACGAGCGACCGCTGAATTGACATAACTTACAATGCAGCGTTCTGGGGTAAGAAACCCGCCCTCTTTCTGGTAGAGGGCCAGAATGTCCTGGGGCAGCCGGTAGCCGGGGAAGCGTCTGTTCAGTTCGAGGCCGGTGAGCACCTCGTGGTCGATGCCCATCTGGACCACCGAGCGAAACGAGCCTTTGAAGACCCAGGAGTCGGCGGGGCCGGCGTCGATCGAGCCGATTTTGTAGAGCAGGTGTTCGCCGCTGGCGCGTTCGATCTCTTCCCACAGCTCGTAGGCGCGGCGCAGCAGCAGGACATAGGAGGGGTGTTCGTAGTAGGCGAGGCGGATGATGCGCGTGTAGCCGTGTGAGGAGCCCTGGTCGTGGGGGATATCGAACTGTTCGATGCCGAGGACCGACTGGCCGCGTTTGGCGAGTTCGTAGCAGGTGGCGCTGCCCATGCCGCCGACCCCGACCACGATGGTGTTGTAGTGGCGTGAATAGGCGGTCATGGGGTGTACCTTTGAGGGGAGGAGGCTGGGCTGCCGCTTTCGGTCAGGGTGCGCACGACGGTGCCGCGCAGGCGGTTGCCGGCCGGGTCAAAGAAGGGGGTGGGGACGACGGTTGCCGGGGTGGGGCGGCCGTTGACGTCCACCATCAGCTGTGCGCCCGGCCAGGAATGGCTGACGTTGATGTAGGCGAGGGCGAGCAATTTGCCGACGCTGTGTCCTTTGGCGCTGGAGGTCACGCGGCCGACCGGCCGTCTGCTGGCCTGTTCGGCGTCGAAGCTGGCGCCGGCCTCGCTGCCGGTGTGGATTGTCTCGCGGTAGGGCTGTCGGTCGGCGAGGCTGTAGACGGGGGCATTGGGGCTGGCCGGGGTAGTTCCGGCGAGCTCCAGCCCGACCCAGCGTTGGCTGAGTCCCCGCTCCTGGATGGCGAGGAGGGCATCGCGGCCGAGAAACTCGCGTTTGGAAAAGTCGATCCAGCGCTGCAGCCCGACCTCGAAGGGGGTCTGTTCGCCGTCCAGGTCGGGGCCGGCCAGGGGGAAGGCTTTTTCGATGCGCAGGCTTTGCATGGCGGCGGTGCCGTAGGGCAGCAGGCCGAACTCTTTGCCGCGGCGTTCCAGGGTTTCCCAGAGCAGGGCAGCCTCTTCGGCGGGGACATAGAGCTCATAGCCCAGCTCGCCGGTGTAGCCTGAGCGGGAGACCAGCAGTTCGGTGTCGCCGATGTGGTTGGGGGCGAAGCGGAAGAATTTGAGTGCCAGCAACGCAGCGGGCTCGGCGACGGTGCTGGCCAGAAAATCGCGTGAACGGGGGCCCTGCACGCTGATCAGGGCGATGGCGCCGCTGACATCGTTGACATAGGCGCCTGTCCCGGCCGCGTGTTCGGCGATCCAGCGGAAGGTTTTTTTGCGTGGGGCGCTGCTGGTGACGACCATGAAATGTTCGTCGCCGAATTTATAGACGGTGACGTCGTCGACGATGCGGCCGTCGGGCTGGCAGAGGGTGGTATAGCGCACCTGGCCGGGCTGCAGGTCGTAGAGATTGGCGACGGCCAGTCGGCTGAGCAGCCGTTCGGCGCCTGGCCCTTTGAGATCGACCTCGCCCATGCTGGTGAGGTCCTGCATGCCGGCGTTGGTGCGCACGTTGAGGTGTTCCTCGGCGGGGGAGGTATAGGCCAGCGGGAAGAGGTAGTCTCCCCCTCCTTTGACCATGCGCACTGCGCTGCGTGCATGAATTTCGTAGATCGGCGATCGTCTTTCGGCCATCGTGTACTCCGTCAGAATTCTGGCTGGATTGCGCTTTTGCGCTGCGCCATGAACTCGCGCAGCGCCCTGTCTACGGCTGGGTCGAGCGGGGGGGGCACATACTCTTGCAGCAGCTTTTGATAGTAGGTGTGGGCGCGCTGTTGGGCATCCTGGGAGCCTTCGGCCTGCCACTGTTCGGCGGAGTTGTAGTCGAAGAGGCTGGCCCGGTAAAAGGCGGTGCGAAAATTGCGCAGCGTGTGGTCGGTGCCCAGGTGGTGGCCGCCGGGTGGCACGCTGCGGATGCTCTCCATCGCCAGCCCTTCGCTGGAAAGATCGAGTCCTTGCAGGAATTTGTGGTACATCCCGAGCAGCTCGCAGTCGAGCACGAACTTTTCGTAGCCGGCGGTGAGCCCCCCTTCGAGCCAGCCAGCGGCGTGCAGGACAAAATTGACGCGTGCCAGTATGGCGGGCAGCATCACCTGCACCGACTCGTAGGCGCCCTGGGCGTCGGCGATCTTGGAGCTGGTGAACATGCCGCCCGAGCGGAAGGGCAGCCCGTGCATGCGGGCCAGCTGGGCGCTGACGATCAGGGCGATCTGGCTTTCGGGGGATCCGAAGACCGGTGCCCCGCTTTGCAGGTCCACATTGGTCTGGAATGCGCCGTAGACCACCGGTGTGCCGGGTTCGATCATCTGGGCCAGGCTGATGCCGGCCAGTGCCTCGGCATTGAGCTGGGCCAGCGTGCCGCCGACTGCGGCGGGGGCCATGGCCCCAGACAGAATAAAGGGGGTGATGATCATGGCCTGGCGGGCTTTGGCGTAGACCTTGAGTGCTGCGAGCATGCGGTCATCCAGCCGCCGTGGGCTGGAGATGTTGATCAGCGAAAGCAGGGCGGGCTGCTGGCGGATCGTCTCGGCGCCGAAGACGAGCTCGGCCATGCGCACGCTGTCCTGGGCGTTGGGCCCGCTGGTGACCGACCCCATAAAGGGTTTGTCGCTGTACCGGAGATGGCTGTAGAGCATGTCGAGGTGGCGGGTATGGGTGGGCAGGTCTGTCGGTTCGACGACTGTGCCGCCGGAGTGGTGAAGATAGGGGCTGAGGTAGGTCAGCTTGACGAAATTCTCGAAATCGGTGAGGGTTGCCTCACGGCGCCCGCGGGCGAGGTCATAGACGTAGGGGGGGCCGTAGACCGGGGCAAAGGTGACGTGGTTGCCGCCGATCTGGACAGACCGTTCGGGGGTGCGGGCCAGTTGGGTGAACTGGGCAGGTGCGCTGCGCACAGAGCGCTCGATCAGCTTGCGGTCCAAGAAGACGGTGGACTCCTTGACCACAGCGCCGTGGGCGGCCAGGATGGCCAGCGCCTCCTCGTCGTAGAAATCGATGCCGATCTCTTCGAGGATTGTCAGGGAGGCGTTGTGGATCTGGTGGAGCGCTGCTTCGTCGACCAGTTCATAGACGGGCAGCCGGTTGATGGGCTGGGTGATGGACTGGATAGCGGCTGCGGCCTGGCGTTCACGCCGTTGTTCGCGGCGGCGGGCGACGACACTCTGGTCAGTCATAGACGGCGTTCTCCGGTGGGCGGTATGGGTAGGGCCTGGCAAGGAGCCTGGCCGGGACAATTTTTTAAAAAGTATCGTAGCATGTTGTTTGCCAAAGTGCAATCGCCTGAAGAGACCAAGACAGCCTGCACAGTGGCGGCAGGGTTCGGAATCCCGACTGGGAAGGGAGGGCCGGGGGCGCGAGATACCAGCAACCGGCGACGCGCTCGGCGAAGCTGGGGGGGGCATCGCGTTTGCGCACCCGGCGTCGGACTGCCAGTTCCATGTGGTCAGGTGCTGCTGGAGGTCGGCTGCAGTCCTGTCCGTGTCACAGGGCAGGGTGGCTGTAGGGCGAAGTGCCACTTCGCCCTCTTTGGTGTGTCCTCCGTGCGTGGTGGCTGTAGGGCTGTTTGTAGGGCGAAGTGGCACTTCGCCCTCTT
>CAIOHJ010000116.1 GCA_903858085.1 uncultured Chloroflexota bacterium | reverse complement strand
GGTGGCCTACATGGATGCCCATCCGGCGATTGGGGCGGCAGGGCCCCGTGTGCGTCGGCCTGACGGCACCCTGGATCGGGCGTGTCGGCGCAGTTTTCCAACGCCCCAGGTAAGTTTTTACCGTATGGTCGGGCTGAGCAAGATTTTTTCGCGTAGCCGACGGTTCAACGCGTACAATCTGGCGTATTGGCCTGAGGATGCAGTCCACCCGGTCGATTCTGTGGTAGGTGCCTACATGCAGGTTCGTCGCGAGGCGATTCGGGATGTAGGGCTATTGGACGAACGATTTTTCATGTACGGCGAAGATTTGGATTGGGCCAAGCGCATCAAGGATGTTGGCTGGGAGATCTGGTACAATGGGGCTGTCGAGATCACCCATGTCAAAGAAGCTGCCAGCAGCCGCAGCAGCAAGAGCCGGATCGATTTTTACGAGGCGATGTGGCTTTTTTATGCAAAGCACTACCGGAGCAAGACTCCCTGGCTTTTGGACAGGGTGATCCTGTTGGGGATTGTGGTGAAGGGGGGGCTGGATGTAACAGCGCACCTCTGGCGGTATGGCCGGGACGGGCAACGGCTGGGTGCGAACGCAGCGAATGTACAGTGAGTTGGATAGCATTCAGATGCAGAACACTCTTTCAGAGCGGGGGGGACAAAACGAATACGGAGCGCGTCGCTCCGGCCGTCCTGGGGTGCTGAAGCGTGCCCAGTTTTTTTTGATGTTGGGATTGGTGGGGATCGATCTTGGCAGTGTGTGGCTGGCTTTTGGGTCTGCGCATGCGTTGTTGCAGCGCAACCCTGAATTTGTCATCGGCGAGTTTGTGGAATTTCTGCCGCTGCCAGCGGTCTACATGGGGGTGATGCTGATTCTCTATTTCAGCCAGCAGATGTACCAGCGTCGCCGACCGATCACGCATCTGGATGAATTGTTCAAAATTGTCAGCTACAACGTCCTGACGATGTTTTTTACGGTTGCTTTGTTGACGTTGCTGGCGCGTGACTTTGAATACCATCGGGCGTTGGTGTTGTTGGGAAGTGCGCTCACTGTGGCCTACGATGTTCTGGGGCGTGTCCTGCATGCTCAGCTGCAGTGGGCGATTCAAGCGCGCGGGATTGGGGACGACCGGGTGTTGTTGATCGGTGCCGGGGAAATCGGCCAGATGTTGTTGCACAAAATGAGCGCCCATCCCAAGCTGGGATATCGGGTGGTTGGCATTGTCGATGCTGGCCGCAGCGAGCGGGCCCCTCTGGGATTGAATGTTCCTTTGTTGGGGACGTTGGGAGATGTGCCCCTTTTGATCGATCGCTATGCGATCGACGAGGTGATCATTGGGCTTCCTGAAAGCAGCCATCAGGACTTGGTGACGATTATCAGCCTCTGTGAGCGTGAAAAGGTAGGGATTCGGGTTTTCCCGGATGTTTTCCAGATCATGGCGAGCGAAGTCACGATCGGGGACCTGGGAGGGCTGCCGCTGTTGACCATCCGCGATGTGGCGTTGCAGGGATGGAAGCTGGTGGCCAAGCGGGGAGTCGACATTCTCCTTAGCGGTCTTGGTCTGGTGTTGTTGAGCCCGTTCATGTTGTTGACTGCGCTGCTGATCAAGCTGGACAGCCCAGGCCCGGTTTTTTTCTCGCAGGAGCGGATGGGGCTGGATGCCCGGCCCTTCAAAATTATCAAATTTCGTTCGATGCGTCAGGATGCGGAGACAGAGGGGCCAGGGTGGACAACGCCAGACGACCCGCGCAAGACGAAACTGGGCTCGGTGATGCGGCGCTTTAACGTCGATGAATTGCCACAGCTGGTCAACGTATTGGTTGGGGACATGAGTCTGGTGGGGCCGCGGCCTGAACGGCCGGTCTATGTCGAGCAGTTTCGGCAGATCATCCCGCGCTACATGGACCGGCATCGTGAGAAAGCGGGGTTGACCGGCTGGGCGCAGGTCAATGGTCTGCGTGGGGACACCTCGATTGTGGAACGGACCAAATACGACCTGTGGTACATTGAGAACTGGTCGATTGGGCTTGACATCATGATTTTGATCCGGACGGTCTTGCAGACGATTTTTGGCACCAATCGCAACGCCTACTGAGCCATGCACGACGAAACGATTACGTACGATTCACTTTCTGAGCGTCAGCGCCATGTGCTGCGCATCGTGATCCAAGAGTTTGTGCAGACTGCGCAGCCGGTCGGCAGTGCGGGGCTGGTGGGACAGTACGACCTGGGGGTCAGTCCGGCCACGGTCCGCAACGAGCTGGCTGCGCTGGAGCGGATGGGGCTGTTGACCCATCCGCACACCAGCGCGGGGCGGATCCCGACCGGCCTGGGGTATCGCTTTTTTGTGCACTACCTGGTTGCCGATCTGGAGCTGGCTGCGGAGGAGCAGGCGTTGATTCGCCGTCGTTTCCAGCAGCTGCCGGCCGAGGTCGACCACTGGCTGCGTGCCAGCACCGCGGTGCTGGCGCGTACTGCACAAAGTGCGGCGGTAGCGACTGCGCCGCGCACTGTGCGGTGTACGTTCAAACATCTGGAGCTGGTGCACATTCAGGATACCAAGGTGTTGCTGGTCTTGGTTCTGCAAGAAGGGACGGTCAAACAGCAGTTGTTGGACCTGGACCAGCCGATGGAACAGCCAGAGCTGAGCCGTACCAGCAACGAGTTGAACAGCCATTTGGCTGGGTTGGAGAGCAGCGGCATGCGGGCCCACGCCGTGCGGTTGACCCCCTTTGCGCGTCAGGTTGCCGAACTTGCTGCCGATGCCATGCATCGGATCGAACAGCATGAGGGGGGGGTCGTCTTTCGAGATGGGTTGGCGGAGGTGCTGCGCGCGCCTGAATTTGCTGAAAGCGAGAACGCACGGCGGGTTGTGCAGGTGTTAGAGGATCCGGAGCTGCTCGAGCAAATTGCAGACGACCTGCCTGGCAGCGACACCGTGCATGTGATGATTGCTGGGGATGGACGCTATGCAGAGCTGCGCGACGTCAGCCTGGTGATCTCGCGTTACGGCGTCAACGATCGAATGTCAGGTCTGTTGGGGGTGCTTGGCCCTGTGCGCATGCGCTACGGGCGTTCGATTGGTGCGGTCCGGTTTGTGTCGGATCTGATGAGCGAGAAGATCGAAAAGATGTATGGCGGCAGTTGAACTGTTTCCAAAGCAAGAAACGTAAAACAAGATGGCTGAAGAAATCGACAACAAAACCATGAACGACAGCGAAATGGCGAAGAACGGGACGGCAGAGTCGGCGGCAGAGTCTGTAGAGGCCCAGGTGGATGGTACGCAGAGCACACAAGAGCCTGTCGGGGAGGGCGCCGAGGCGCGTGCAGAAGAATCTGCCGTCGCTGAATTTTTGGACAGGATTGCTCGGTTGGAGGCTGAACTGGCTGAGGCTCGGCAGGAGTGTGCGGGGATCACCGAAAAATCTCAGCGTCTGGCTGCAGAATTCCAAAACAGCCGGCGACGCCAGGAGCGTCAACTGGCGGAGGAAATGGAGCGGGTCAGCGCACACATGATTCGGAGAATTTTGCCTGCTCTGGATGATTTTGAGCTGGCCTTCGCCAATTTGCCGAACGAAGAGATCGGCCAGACAGCCTGGGTAGAGGGATTTCGCCAGATCCAGCGCAAGCTGCGAGGGATGCTGGAAGACGAAGGGGTGGTGAGGGTGGCTGGCGAAGGGCTTTTTGACCCGACTCTGCACGAAGCGATCGCAAGTGTACCGAGCGAAGAAGTGGAAAGCGGACAGATCGTGGAGACGTTGCGTGCAGGGTATACGCTCAAGGGGCAGGTGTTGCGACCTGCTTTGGTGCGTGTAGCCAGCTAGATCTTAAGAACGCATGGCGCTGGTGGAAAGAGGGAAAGTGTGACGCCTATCAGACCCAAACAGGCACCGTCCTCGTGCGTGCGCAGCTTCGTTCTCTCTGGCAGGGGGGCGAGCGCCGACCAGAATGACGACCTGGCGCGACAGGTGGACGATTTGATCGCCGTCATCCCCTCTCTGTCCGCCAGGCTGTGCGGGCGGTGATCTTTGTCTAGCTTCAAAAGAACGGTCACAGTGCCTACTTCTGCCTACAACCCGCAGGTGGAGACCGGAATCCGTCCGTTTGATCTGAGCCGTGATCTGGGGCCGGTGGCTGAGCTGATTGCGGTCTCTTTTGCGCGTGAATTGAACGGACGGGGTGCGGTGGCGTTGCGGGAGATGCGTGCCATGAGTCACTTTGGCGGCCTGCTTGGCGTTCTCAACCGCAGCACGGGCGAATTCAACGATTTTTTAAGTGGATTTGTCTGGGTGGATCGGGGGGCTGTGGTCGGCAATGTGACGGTTCAGCGCGCGGACAAATACGCCACCCGTTGGCAGATCGCCAACGTAGCAGTGGCGCCAGCCTATCGAGGTCGCGGGATTTCTCGGCAATTGGTGGAAAAAGCCTTGGAGCACGCCACGCAGGCAGGGGGGCAGTGGGCAGTGTTACAAGTTTATGCGGGCAATACAGTCGCCCGCCACCTTTACCAGAGCCTGGGCTTCGAGGATGTGGGGGGGATCGCCGAAGTGCGGGCAGCCCGTGTGCCGTCCATCGAGAAGCCGTCAGAGACAAAGGCGCTCAAAACGTTTGTGGCGGCAGACTGGACGGCCCTGTATGAACTGGCCAGCCACCAGATGGGCCCGCTGGCGCAGTGGTGGCGGGGCATCCAGCTGGGCGATTTTCAGATGACCTTTGAGGGCCGGTTGGCTGAATGGTTTTGGAATGTGGCGGGGCGCAACGTGGTGTATCGGCGTGCCGTCCAAAACTCCTCCCGTTTTGAGGCGGCGCTGCTGCTCACTGCCCGCTATTGGCGGGGAGAACATACGCTGCAACTGTGGGCTCGCCCAGAACAGTATGGGCTGTATGATCTCCAACTGCTCGACTGGGCGCTCTGGCAGTTGCAGGAATTTCCCCGCTGGCCGGTGTGTATCAGCGTCAGCATCGAACAGCAGAGTCTGCTCGACCATCTTGCCCAGGTCGGCTTTGTTGTGCAACGCACCTTGATGACGATGCGCTGCAGGTTGGCGGAGGCGTCTGGCAGCGAGCTGGCTTGACACTTCTCTGCCTTTGGGCAGATCTCCCTCCCAAAAGAGGCGACACAGAACATGAAGATACGGTTTTTGCACTGCGCGGACATCCATCTTGGGTACATGCAGTATGGGCACAAGGAGCGCTTCAACGACTTTGCAGCGGCTTTTCAGGCCGTGATCGACAAGGCGACGGGAGTCTATCAGCCGCGCCGTGGTCAGATTGTTCGTTTTGACGAAGAGGTGGCCGGCCCGGTTGACTTTGTCGTGCTGGCTGGCGACCTTTTTCACAAGCGTTCGTTGGACGCGCTCACGCTCAACCAGGCTATCCGCGGGCTCAGCCGGTTGCGGGAGGCGGGAATCCCTTGCATTGCCGTAGAAGGCAACCACGAACGAGCCTACTACGCGGAGACGATCGGCTGGATGAAGTTTCTGGCGTTGCAGGGGCTGCTGATTCTGCTCGACGCTGAAAACAGTGAAGGACGTCTGGTGCTGACTCCTTGGGATCCTCAGCGTCGCCAAGGTGCCTATTGCGAGCCAAAGCCCGGCATACGGGTATATGGGATGCGTTACTACGGCGCCAGTACAGGGACCGCACTGGAATCGTATGCGGCTGCGTTGGCTGTTCTGCCAAAAGAAGGCGTCGAATACAGCATTTTTGTCACCCACGC
>CAIOHJ010000115.1 GCA_903858085.1 uncultured Chloroflexota bacterium | reverse complement strand
CTGCGCCTGATGGCAGAAGGCCGGACCATCGCAGAAATTGCCGAGCAGATGGTGATCGCCCCCAACACAGTCAAATGGTACCAGCATCGGATCTACCGGCAGCTCAAGGTCAGAAATCGACGCCAGGCGGTGGAGATGGCAGCCCATCTGTTCGATCTTCTGTAAGCGTCTGTTTGGCAATGCTAACGGCTGGCCCTCGTGCTTCATCAGCAGTTTGTCGGCCGCACCCTCGCACGGGTCATATTCTTGATTGCCAATGAGGGCCACACCCATCGCAGCTGCCTATCTGGACCGTATGCTGTGCGCTGCTCCGCCACTTCCGCAACAGCCTGACCGCCGACAGCGGACTCCTGGTGCTCGGTTCAATGGGAGGCATGTCGACCTCCCCCCCAAGCTGTTCGCCAGACTCAACGCAGCGGGCTCGGCAGCACGCTGAACGCAACGCGCTTTACCTGCGTTTCGGCCAGCGTCCTGCGTGAAGACTTCTGCTATAATGGGCTATCCAATCAAATACCAGCCTGCAAAGTTGCGGTGGCGGCAGCCGGCAGGCAATCCAGTGCCACCATCAACGACCAGGAACTGCCATGCACCCAGACGAAACAGCGCTCTACCCGTTGACGTTCGACCCGGTCTTCAAAGACTACCCCTGGGGCGGCCGCACTCTGGCCGACCACCTGGGCCGCACTCTCCCCGACGGCATCGTGGCCGAAAGCTGGGAGATCGCCGCCCATCCGAATGGCTCCAGCACCGTCAACGCCGGTTCCCTCAAAGGCAAAACGCTGCCCGCCGTGCAGGCGCTGCTCGGGGTTGCCCTGCTCGGCGACAACAACCAGCCAGCCCTCGAAGACGAACGTTTCCCCCTGCTGGTCAAACTCCTCGACGCCCGCCGCTGGCTCTCTGTTCAGGTCCACCCCGACGACCACTATGGGCTGGCCCACGAAGGGGAAGCTGGCAAGACCGAGCTCTGGGTGGTGCTGCACGCCGAACCTGGCGCCGAGCTGATCTACGGCTTTGCCCCCGGCATGACCCACGACCAGTACGCAGCGGTGATCGGCACAGAGGCCTGCGTCGCCGGACTGCAACACCTGCCTGTGCAGAGCGGAGATGTCTTCTTCGTGCCCGCTGGCACCATCCACGCGCTCGGCCCAGGCATCCTGGTCGCCGAAATCCAGCAGAACAGCGACACCACCTACCGCATCTGGGACTGGGGCCGCCCGCGGCCGCTCCATCTGGAGAGGGCCCTCGCAGTGCTCAACTTTTCCCAGCCAGAACCAGCGCCGGTCACACCGCTCGTCCTGATC
The DNA here is from genome assembly GCA_903858085.1 of uncultured Chloroflexota bacterium. GTDB lineage: Bacteria > Chloroflexota > Anaerolineae > Caldilineales > Caldilineaceae > Caldilinea. Next base: position 6,533 of record CAIOHJ010000115.1, on the reverse strand, counting down.
GACGAGGAGGGGCTACGCGTCGAACGGCTGGCCCGCTGCGCCTACTTTGAAACCGAACGGATCACCTTGCCCGCCGGACACGAATTCTTCGGCCAGTGCGACGGCTCTACTTTCGAAATTTGGGCTGTGCTCCAGGGAGAGGCGACCTTTGACTCCGCTGCCGACCCCGTGACCCTGCATGGGGTCGAATGGGTGCTCCTGCCCGCCGACATGGGCGATTTTGTCGTCAGCGCACACCGCCATTCGGTGCTGCTGCGCGTGGTCACCCCCAATGCTTCCCAACGCTAGGAACCCCTTGTGCAGCCACCTCTTCCTTCCCTCTCCTTTCGCCGCCTGATCGGCATCAGCACAGCCGCCAAGTTCCTGGTCGATGTCAGCGCCCAGATCTTCAACCCCTTTCTGCCGATCTTCGCCGCTGGGGTCGGGATGAATGTGGTGCAGTTGGGCCAGCTTCTCGGCCTGCGCAACGCGATGGGGCTCTTCGCCCCGGTGACCGGAGCGCTGGCCGACCGCTTCGGCTATCAGCGGGTGATCCGCATGGCGCTGCTCACCATCGCCGCCAGTTTCCTGCTGCTGGCGTTCAGCACAGCCCCGTGGATGGTGCTGCTGGCGTTGGCGTTGTGCGGGCTGGGGCTCGGCGCCTTTGTGCCCAACCTGCAGGCCTTTGTCAGCAACCAGCTTCCCTACCAGCAGCGCGCCCGCGGGCTGGGCATGATCGAGTACGCCTGGGCCCTGACCGGAATCCTCGGCCTCTCCCTGATCGGGCTGCTGATCGAGCAGAGCAGCTGGCGCACCCCGTTTCTGCTGCTCGCTGTCGGCATGGTGGCCATGAATTTTGTCTTTGCCACATTGCCCGACAGCCAGCGCCAGCAGGGCCCCCAGAGCGCCGCCCAGGCGCTGAACACGCTGCTGCTTCCACCAGGCAATCGCCGTTCCACCTATGCAACCATGCTGGCCGGTGCACTGAGCTACTGCGCCGCCATGCAGATCATGCTGGCCTACGGCGTCTGGCTGGCCGACCAGTACCAGCTCGAAGCGGCAGCGCTCGGCACGGTCGCCTTTGTCCTGGGCTGGTTCGACCTGGCCGCCAGTGTTTCGGTCAGCTTTTTCACCGACCGCATCGGCAAACGACGCAGCGTGCTGATCGGCATCATCGGCTCGCTGGTTGGCTATCTGCTCATGCCGCTGCTCAACCTGGCACTGCTCCCCACCGTCGCGATCATCGGCGTCACCCGCTGCTTTTTTGAGTTCGGCATCGTCAGCCATTTCCCGCTGCTCAGCGAGCAGATGCCAGCCCACCGCGGCAAGGTCATGTCCCTGGGGGCAGCCCTCTCGCTCGGTGGCTCGACCCTGGCCGGCTTCAGCGGTCCCTGGCTGCTGGTCAATCTCGGCGTAGCCGCACTGGCCTGGTCTTCCGCAGCCCTGGTCCTGCTGTCGCTGCTGACCGTTCTGTTCTTGGTGCGAGAAACCCCCTGATCGCCAGGGATCACCCCCCAGCATCTGCTTTCTCGCTGGCCAGGAGTTCTCACCCTGCCCACCCCCAGTGTACACTGACTGGCCAGGATCGATCCCATTCAGAGAAAAGACATGCCCTATGAGCACACTCAGCTACCACTCCGCCATGCGCGGGATTCTCTTCACCGACCAGTACCAGCTTACGATGGCTCAGCTCTACTTTCGCCTGGGCCTGCACGAGCTGGAGGTGCAGTTCGACCACTTCTTCCGCCGCAACCCGGACTACGACCAGCACCAGGCCGGCTACTGCATCAATGCCGGGCTCGAATGGTTTCTGGAATGGCTGCAGCAGGCCCACTTCCGCGACACCGATCTCGAATTTTTGCGCAACCACCGCAACAGCCAGGGCGATCGGCTCTTCGCCGACGATTTTCTTGACTATTTGCGCCGCTGCGGCGATTTTGGCGGGCTGAGCCTCTACGCCATCCCCGAAGGCCGGGTCGTTCACCCCAATACGCCCCTGACCCTCGTGCGCGGGCCCATGGCCATGGCCCAGATCGTGGAAACGCCGCTGCTCAACAAACTCAACTACCAGACCCTGATCGCCACCAAAGCAGCCCGGCTGGTAGAGGCCAGCCGGGGCGGCACCATCCTCGAATTCGGGCTGCGCCGTGCCCAGGGAGAAGGGGCCAACGACGGCACACGCGCCGCCCTGATCGGCGGCGCAGCCTTCAGCTCCAACGTGGGCGCCTCCCACCTGCTCGGGCTGCCCCCCAAAGGCACCCACGCCCACAGCATGGTGCAGCTGATGATGGCGCTGGGCGAAGGCGAGCTGGGGGCCTTCCGCGCCTACGCCGACCTCTACCCAGACGACTGCCTGCTGCTCGTCGACACGGTCGACACACTGCACTCGGGCGTACCCAATGCCATCAAAGTCTTCGAAGAACTCCGCCGCAAAGGACACCGCCCCGTCGGCATTCGACTCGACTCCGGCGACCAGGCCTACCTCAGCATCCAGGCCGCCAAACAGCTCGACACCGCCGGCTTCCCCGATACCTCGATCGTGCTCTCCAGCGATCTCGATGAACTGGTGATCTGGCAGATTCTCACCCAAATCCAGCACGAAGCCCCACGCTACGCGGTCGACGCAGACCGGCTGATCCGCCGACTGGTCTACGGCGTCGGCACCCGCCTGATCACCTCGTGGGGAGAACCTGCCCTGGGAGGGGTCTACAAGCTGGTGGCAGTCCGGAAAGATGGGGATTGGAATTCAGCGATCAAGATCTCGGAATCTCCGTCCAAAACCCCGACCCCTGGCAACAAGCGCGCCTGGCGCATCTACGACCAACGCCACAAAGCCACCGCAGATCTGCTGACGTTGGAACAGGAGTCCCCCCAGGAGGGCCAGCCGCTCGTGCTGCGCCACCCTGTCGACCAGACCAAAATGCGGATCCTCTCCCCAGAACAGGTCAGCCGGGTGGAGCCGCTCCATACCGAAATCATGCGGGCCGGCAAGCTGGTCTACGAACTGCCGCCCCTCGCCACCCTCCGCCAGCAACGCACCGAGGATGTCGAGGCGCTCGACCCAGGCGTGCGCCGGCTGGTCAACCCCCACCTCTACCATGTCTCGATCAGCGAGTCCCTCTGGAAGCTGAAACAGGAACTGATCGCCGGTGCCCGCAGCCAAAATATCCGCCCCCCCAGCTGAAGAGCGCTACTCCTCTGCCCACGATTCGACAACCAGCCGGAAGATGTCGCTTTCGGTAAGAATCCCGACCAGTTGGTTGCCCCGCACGACCGGCAGCCCACTCACCTGGTACTCCAGCATCCGTTCGGCCGCCTCCTGAATCGTGGCGCTGGGGCTGATCGTGACCGGGGAGTAGGTCATCACCGCACGCACAGACCGCTGCACCAGCAGCGCACGCGTCTGTTCGTCCCCCTCGTCGACCGTCGCCGGAATCTGGCGGAGCAGGTCGCTGTAGGTCACAATGCCGACCAACTCCCCCCCCTCTACGACCGGCAGACGGCGCACCTCCTGCTCGCTCATCAACTCCTGCGCCTCAGAAAGGCTGGCCTCCGGCCCAATGACAACCGGATTTTCATGCATCCAGTCCTGCACTTCGGTCAGATGACGTCGTTTCATGGCAGGCTCCTCACCGGGTACGCGTCCTCACCAACAGGACGGACTGATCCACATAACGCACCAATGTGTTGGCAATGCTGTTGGGAAAATGGCCCGGGGTCGACTCGCTGCCCGCCACCACCAGGTCGTAGCCAGTGTCGCGGGCACGCTGCAAAATCACTTCCTGCACCGAACCCGGCTGCAACACGATAGACGATCGGGTGAAGCCGTGGGCTTCCAGCTTGTCCTCCCACTTGTGCAGCATGGCCGACAGCCGGGTTCCCTGGGCGATCGCAGCCTCGACATCCATCGTTGCCCCCGGCTCGGTCGACAGATAGGGAGCTGCCGACGGCGGCATGACGTGCAGCAGATCCAGCTGCGCACCCAAACTCTGGGCAAACTGGGCACCCACCGTCACCAGCGCCTCATCCTCCACCCCCGCACAGACCAGCACCCGCCGAAAAAGCTGGCGGTGCCCTTTGACCAACAACACCGTCGACTGAACTTCTTGTAAGATTCGATAGGCGGTCGGCCCCACCACATTCGCCCCCCCTGCACCACGGTCGGCAAAGGCCCCGATCACCAACAGATCCACCGGGTTCACCTGCAGCGAGTGGAGCACCTCTTCATCGGCGTAGCCGACCAGCGGCACGATCGCCCGCGAACGCATTTGCCCAGCCCCAATGGAAGGCAACAGCGCAGTCGTGTCGGTCATAATCTGCTGGGCCTTGCCAGCCCCCTCCCGATCCGAGGCTGTCACCAACACCGTCAGTTCCCCGCCCAGAAGTTGCTGCAGCTGGCTGGCCAGCGTCACGGCTCGCTGGCCAAAGGTTGCGCCGTCGGTCGCCACGGCAATCCGGAGATCGCCCCCCTGCCCCAACGCCAAAGCCAGCCGCTCTCCCGCCGTCCTGGCAACCGCTGCCACTTCCGGGCGCAACAGCAACACCGGCACCGCCACATTGCGCAAGACCCGCTCCGCTACGCTGCCCATGACCAGACGGTCAAAACCAGAGCGCCCATGGGTCGCCATCGCAATCAGACTGACCCCCTCCACGCTGGCGTAATTCATGATGCGCTGCGCTGGGTCCCCAAATTGTACATCCGTTTTCACCGTGTAGCCGAGCTCACGCAGCCGCTCCGCCTCCGGGCGGAGCTCCGCCAGCAACTGGTCGCGCACCCCCTGCAACGCCTCCGCCAGCACACTGTCGCCCTCCTCACCCCTCTCGTACGAACCCGACAGCACCCCAACCCCGCCCACCAGCGTGCGCGCAGGAACCGTTTCCAACGACATCTTCAGCGGCGGCGCAATCCGCAGCAAGAGCAGTACCATATCACGTGGGTCAAAAAAATCTACCACGACCCGCACAATCTGCAGGCTGAAATCCGAACCGTCCAGCGGAATCAAGAGCTTGCGTTTCACGGTGCTTGCCTCCTCCCTGCCTAGCGCAACAGCACGCCGGTTGGGTCGTATTTCCAGGAATGCAACACTTTCATGTAATTGGCCCGCTCAAACGCGGCCGGCTCGGCCACCTTTTGCTGGCTCATACTGCCACGCGCCTGGCCCAGAGATTCGTACTCATGCACCTCCAGCCACCGCTCGATTTCCTGGACAATCTGCCCGATCCGCTGTACACCGTTGCGCAGCAGCTCCGAGGCCATCATCGTCGCCCCAGCCCCCGCCATCACCGCCTTGAGCACATCCTCGTAGGTGTGCACCCCGCTGGTGACCGCAAAGTCGACCGGCACCCGGCCATGCAGGATCGACACCCAGCGCAGGGGCAACCGCAGCTCCCAGGCGCTGGAAAGCGTCAGGTTGGGAACCACCTCCAGCCGCTCCAGGTCAAAATCAGGCTGGTAAAACCGGTTGAAAACCACCAGCCCATCCGCCCCGGCCTGGGCCAGACGCATCGCCATATTGGCAAACGAACTGAAGAAAGGGCCCACTTTGACAGCCAACGGGATCGCAATACTGGCCTTGACATCGCGTACAACCTCCAAGTACATCTGCTCCACCTCCGCACCGGTCAGCGCCGGGTCTGTCGGGATGGAATAGATGTTGAGCTCCAAGCCGTCCGCCCCAGCCTCTTCGATCATGCGGGCGTACTCGACCCACCCCCCGGTCGAGACACCGTTCAGGCTGCCGATGACCGGGATGGCGACCTGCTCCTTGGCCCGCCGAATCAGATCCAGATAGGCGTAGGGACCGACGTTGTAGTCGTCCATCTCGGGAAAGTAGTCGAGGGCCTCGGCAAAGCTCTCCGCCCCGTAGGAAAGATAATGGTCGAGCAGGTGGCTCTCCCCCACAATCTGCTCCTCAAAGAGCGAGTACATCACGACCGCAGCCGCCCCCGCATCTTCCAATCGCTTGATCTTGTCCAGGCTGTCCGACAACGGCGAAGCCGACGGGACAACCGGATGGCGCAGCTTCAACCCCAGATACTGAGTGCTCATGTCGATCATGGTCGTGCCCTCCTAAACAGCTGGCTCAGCGGCCAGATACTCTAGATCCTTCCAACGCCGGGCAATGGCCTGCTCTGCCTCCACCATCAACGCCTCCGCCACGGCCGGGTCAGACTGCATCAACATGCGGTACCGCGTCTCGTTCAAGGCATAGTCGCGGAAGCGGATCTTGGGCGGTTTGGAATCCAGCTGGAAGGGATTTTTGCCCTCGGCCCGCAGCCTCGGGTCGTACCGAAAGAGAGGCCAATGGCCCGATTCGACCGCCAGACGCTGCTGCTCCATCCCCTTGGCCATGTTGATGCCGTGGGCAATACAGTGGCTGTAGGCCAGGATCAACGCAGGCCCCTCGTAGGCTTCGGCCTCCTGGATCGCCCGCAGCGTCTGGGCGTCGTTGGCGCCCATGGCCACACGCGCCACGTAGACATAGCCGTAGTCCATCGCCATCTTCGCCAGATCTTTTTTGGGCGTACGCTTGCCGCTGGCCGCAAACTTGGCG
>CAIOHJ010000114.1 GCA_903858085.1 uncultured Chloroflexota bacterium | reverse complement strand
CGCCCAATTGTGCGATCCAGCGCACCACCCTTCATCGGTCACCGTCCTTGCTCGCATTTAGTCAACGCAGTCCGTCGCTAGCCCCCATCTGTTCTCCTATCACAGCTTTTGTCCGCACAAACGTTCTGGGTAAGGATATGCCCTTACGGTCGGGGCTCTGAGCAAGGAGTTGAGCCATTCGGCGCAGGAGTCGTGCGTGCCCTCTCTAAATTCATCCGCCCCGATGGGGCGGGGCATGCCCTCTCTCAACGCTCTTTCCGCAAAACTTTGAACCGCACCCAAAGCCCCCCAACTGTTTGAGCTTTTTTAACTTCTGGTGTATGCTTGTGTGAAGAAAGAAATGAGCCCCTGTAGCTCAGAGGATAGAGCACCGGCCTCCGGAGCCGGGTGCACAGGTTCGAGTCCTGTCAGGGGTACCTACCGCCAAATTGTTTGCATCAAGTTTAAAAGCTGCTTGCCCGGGGTGCGCGATGGAGGCTTGCTTCCACCGTATATCTCTCTGCAATTAGGGGGGGGGGAGATTCCTCCCCCCCTCACATCTCTTACTACAATCCTTTAGATCATGCGCCGTCGGACCATCAGGGCCAGTGCGGCAGCCACAACCAACGCCAGAACAATCCACGGCGACGCAGTCCCATAGGTGCTGCCTGTCACAGGCAAGGTCTCTGGTGCGGCCTCTTCCTCCGCAGCCGGGGTCTCGGTCGCAGCAGCCTCTTCCTCTGCCACAGGGGTCTCGGTCGCAGCGGCCTCTTCCTCCGCCACAGGGGTCTCGGTCGCAGCAGCCTCTTCCTCTGCCACAGGGGTCTCGGTCGCAGTAGCCTCTTCCTCTGCAGCCGGGGTCTCGGTCGCAGTAGCCTCTTCCTCTGCAGCCGGGGTCTCGGTCGCAGCGGCCTCTTCCTCCGCAGCCGGGGTCTCGGTCGCAGCAGCCTCTTCCTCTGCCACAGGGGTCTCGGTCGCAGCGGCCTCTTCCTCCGCAGCCGGGGTCTCGGTCGCAGCAGCCTCTTCCTCCGCAGCCGGGGAGACATCAGCGGACGGCAGCAACGCCGCTACATCGGGCGGCAAAATTACGCTGTCGATCACATGAATCACCCCATTGGACGCCTGGATATCGCGCGCAATGATTTCAGCACCGTTGACAGATTTGACTCCATCTACAAACCCAAACATCACATTGCTGCCTTCGGCAGTGGCAACCTCTTTGCCGTCGCTGATCAACGCCGCAATCAGACGAGAAGGCACCACATGATAGAGCAACACCCGCTTCAAGAGATCAGGATCTGCGGCCAGTGTCTCCAAAATATCTGCTGGCACCGCAGCAAACGCGTCATCGGTTGGCGCAAAGACAGTAAAAGGGCCCTCCCCCTGCAGGGTTTCGACCAGCCCAGCTGCTTCCACCAGCTCAACCAGCGTCGTGAAATTTCCAGCTGCGATCGCAGTGTCCACGATGTCAGCTTTTTCGCTCAGGCTGTCCTGCGCCGCCGCAGCGAACGGAAGCAAAGTCAACACCAGCACAGAGACGACCATTAGCTGGAGCAAAATGCGAACACGTCGTTTCATACAACTCTCCTTAACGCTCTAAATCAATTTGCCTTGCATACGCTGTTCCGGTATGGCATCTGCTGCCCCACCGCAAGAATCTATTATACCAGAAGAGAATGAGAATCCCGCCACAAACCTGTTTCCTGTGTGTCAGCCTTCCACCGGGAGCGGCGGCACCTCTGCGGGAGGCACAGGGGTCCAGGTCGCAGTCGGCACCTCTGCGGGAGGCACAGGGGTCCAGGTCGCAGTCGGCACCTCTGTGGGAGGCACAGGGGTCCAGGTCGCAGTCGGCACCTCTGTGGGAGGCACAGGGGTCCAGGTCGCAGTCGGCACCTCTGTGGGAGGCACAAGGGTCCAGGTCGCGGTCGGCGGCGGCACCTCCGCAGATGGAAGGTTGTCGACAAACAGCCGCACGCGTGTTTCGTACTGCGTCCCATTGGCAGCACGCAGCAGCAATCGCAAGGTATGTGGGCCGGGCTCCAGGTTGGTGGTATCCCAGGTGCCCAGCGGGCCATCGATCACAGCACTGGCAAAGGGGCCGCTGATCGGCAGGCTAAAAGCGCCTGGGTCGTGGCTGATGCCATATTGCAGCTCATAGCTGGCCAGATCAGGCAGCGCGGCACTGCCTCGCACAGCCACAACCCCGCGCACGGTCTCGCCATCACCCGGGCTCTGGATCGCCAGCTGCAACACGCCGGGTGCCAGGGTTGGCGGCGCAACCACAGCCTCGATCGGGGGCTGGGAAAGGCCGTTGCGGATCGCCCAGTCACGATACGCGACCGGATAGACCTTGAAGGGGCGTTCCTCGATCTGGTCGGCCGGCGTGTATTCGGTGGCCAGCTGGTCGGTGCCACGCACCATGCGGATCTGTCGCCAAAGATCCTGTTCTGGGGGGAGCGGTGGGCGATCTTCGGCGAACCACTGCTCTTGTTGCTCTGGGCAGGCGAGGCTGGGCTGCGCCCCCGTGTCGACACAGACGGAATATCGGCGGACCCCGGGCGGCGGGGTGAAAGCCAGGACAGGTTCTCCCGCATGGGCCAGCGTCATAAACTGGTTCCAAATCGGGCCGGCACCAGCGACGCCGGAGACATTGACCATCGGCGAACTGTCGGCGTTGCCGACCCACACCCCAGTGACCAGCTGCGGCGTATATCCTACGGTCAGGTTGTCCCGGAAATCGTTGGTGGTTCCTGTCTTGACCGCAGCCGGGCGGTCCAGCCGCAACAAGGAATTGGGGCCAAAGACAGGCGCCCGGGCCGCATTGTCGCTCAGAATGTCGGTGATCAGAAAGGCGTCAACCGGGCTGACAACCTGCGTGGCCGCCTCAAGCCCTGGCTGACAGGGGCGGGAAGTTCCCTGGGCACAGACGAGCACGCCTTGAACGTCTGTGATCTTCTGGATCGTGACAGGGGGAAGGCGCTGGCCAGCATTGGCCAGCACAGCAAAAGCACCGGTCAATTCGAGCAACGGGACTTCGCCAGCCCCCAGCGCCAGGCTCAGGCCAAAGTCAGGCCGGGTCAGGGTCGTGACGCCCAAGCGCTGCATCAGTTCCAAATAGAGTGGCAGGGTCGTTCTTTGCAGCGCAGCCACCGCTGGGATATTGCGGCTGGTCCCTAGTGCCGTACGCAGAGGGATCAGCCCCAGTTCCCGGTTGTCGTAGTTGGCTGGCACATAGGGAGGGTTGGCGCCGTCGGGAAACGGGGTGGTGATGTCGGCCAGCAGCGTTCCGGGCGTCCATTGCTCTCCCGGAGGACGGCCCGGCAAGGCAAAGGTTGCCAGATAGACAAAAGGTTTGGTGGCGCTGCCGGGCTGGCGAGGAGCCAACGCCATATTGACCTGCCCATCAATTTCCACGTTGTCAAAGTCCGCACTGCCGACCAGAGCCACCACTTCGCCGGTCTGCGGCCGCAGCGCCACCAACGCCCCATTGGAAACATTGCGGTCGGCGATCGCGCTGACCTGTTGGCGCACGATCTGTTCGGCTGCTGCCTGCAGACGCGGGTCCAGCGTGGTGTAGACCGAGTAGCCAGCCTGGTAGAGCGATTCAGGGCCCAAAAGCTGTTCCAACTGCTGACGCACCAGAAGGGTAAAATGAGGGGCCTGGAGGTTGAACTGCAGCGGTTCGTACGCCAGCGGCGTCTGCCAGGCTGCGTCAGCTTCCAGCGCCGTGAGGAAGCCAGCTTCCACCATCAAGCGCAGCACAACCCCCTGACGAGCCTTGGCACGGTCGGGCTGGGTATAGGGGTCGTAGTATGCTGGCAACTGGGGCAGCCCTGCCAACAGCGCCGCTTCTGCCAGTGTCAGGTCGGCCGCTTCCTTGCCAAAATAGGTCTCTGCAGCAGCATCGATCCCATAAGAAAAGTTTCCATAATAAATCTCGTTGAAATACAGCTCCAAGATCTCTTCTTTGCTGTAGCGCCGGGTGATTTCAGCGGCCAGAATCGCCTCTTTGATCTTGCGGGTGGCACTTCGTTCTGGGCTGAGCAGCACACGCTTGACCAGCTGCTGTGTGATGGTCGATGCGCCAGAGACGACGTCGCCTTCCTGAAACGCATAATAGAGTGCACGCAGCAAGGCGATCGGGTCGATTCCTGGATGTGTGTAGAAATTGGCATCCTCGGTGGCGATCGTTGCCTGGATCACAGCAGGGGCAATCGCTGCCAGCGGAACTTCAATCCGCCGCCCGGTGTTGGGGTCGAAGGTTTCGTTGAGCAGGTTGCCAGCGCTGTCGTAGATCCGCGTCGTCTGAAATGTGCTGGCGCGCTGGCGCAGTTCAGATGGTGCAGGCAAATCGCGCGCCATCACTGCGTAGCCGGCCAGCAAAATACCGGCTGTCAGCAGCGCCAACAGCACAAAAGTCAGAGCACCGGCCGCAACCCCCTGCCAGAAACGGTTGTATGGGCCGGTGGGGCGGGTCACCGGGCGTCGAACAGAGTGCAGTTGATACATGGTTCAGCGATGCTCATCCATCCGGCCACTGCCAAGGCAAGGTGTTTTGGTAGATCCAGGCTGCGGTGTGCCAGGCTTGCAGGGCCAGCAACGGCAGCATCCCCCCCCACAGGGCGGGGCGTGGGAGCCTTGTCGGCAGCCAGAGGGCCAACAAGACTGTCGTCGGCAACGCTGCCAGGCTGAAGAGATCCCAGTCCCGCTGCCCCCCATAGTCTGGGTTCCACACAAAGGTAAACAACAGATAACTGCCACTGGCCAGCTGCAGCAGCTGTACAGCCCGCTGTTGCAGCGGACTCTTCTCCTCCGGGCTGCTGCGCAGGCTCAGCCCGACCGCCAGCCATGCTGGCAGCACAGCCGGCGCCACCAGCAGCTGGTTGTTCAGCCAGTCACGCAGGTGTGGCCAGCTGAACATCGTGTAGCGCTCCCAGCGCGTCGTGGTCTCCAGCAGCGGCACAAACCAGCTGGCATCCCCCCCGCCGGGGCGGTCTGTGGTCCACAGCCGGATCACCCCATGGCCGCTGGCCTCCATCAGCCCCCAGGTCGCGCCTCCGACCGCCAGCATAGGCAACAACATCTGGAGAGCAACGGCCGGGAGACTCTGGGGGCGGTTGGTCGCCACCAGCCATCCCAGATAGAGCAGGCTGGGGGCCAGCACGATCGTGCTCGGATGAAACGCATGGGCAACGGCCAGCACCGTGGCTGCCAGCCAGAGTGGACGGCGTCCGCCGAGCACAGCCAGGGCCAGCCACAGATAGGCCAGCACGGCTGCCGCCGCAAAGCTGTAATTTTCGATATAGCCAAAAAAAAGCTGGACCAGGCCAAGGGTCGCCAGCAGGCCGTAAGAGAGCCAGGCCGGAGCCAACAGCGGCAGACGGCTCAGCGCCAGCACGACGGAGAGGTAGAGCACACCGGCGAGAGGGCTCAGCCACCGATAGACTGGCACCGCATCTTCCCAGTGCAGCGGGCCATGCAGCAGATGCCAAAGCTGGCTGTGCAGCGCCACATCCAAGGGTGCCTGCCAGGAGCGCGTCAGACGCAATGCAGGGTCTGGAAAGGCAATCCCCTTGGCCAGGAGGAAGGCATCTCCCCAACGGGTGTGGGCGACCGGAAAAAGTACAAACGCAACGACCAGCCCGACGCTGGCCGCTGGCAGCAGCCACGCTGGCCAGCGGCCAGGGGCCACATTGGAGATGCTTTGCCGACCGCCCCACCAGTACCAGACGATCGGGGCACAGACCCCCAAGACCCCCAGCCAAACTCCCCACGGCGGCAGATAGGTTGCTGGCCAAACTCCCCACCAGGCCGTCTCGGCGCTGTGAAACGCAGGAACCGGGTCAGGGCTTGCTGGCAGCGTACGCGCATAAAGATGCACTCCCAGCAGAAGCAGAGCACAGCCATGCAACAAGACGATCGCTCTTTGCTGCCGCGATCCAGCTGCGGCCTCGCGCCTCTCTGCCACCCTTCCTCCGCTTGCTCCAGGCAGTTCCGCCTGACACAGCCCCACGCAGGGCTGCGCGTGCCCTGCGATTATTCGCTGCCGAGAAGCAGGAATTCGACCAGCACCCAGCCACCCTCCGGGTTTTCCACCCCAGCGCCAGCATCCACCCGAGCCCACAGACCGTCGGCAGAGCGTTCCGTCACAGGGACCACCTCGCCCGGCTGCAGCCAACCCACGATCGCTGCGGAAGCCGAAGGCTCGGCACGCACCCGCAAACGGGCCCCTTCGGCAATGACCTGCGCCCTCCCGGCTGGCGGCGGCTCCGCCGCCGGTACAACGTCGATCACCTCAGCGGCCGCCACCGAACCGGCGACCGTCACAAAATCGGCCGAGACCCAGCCACGTCCCTCTACAGCCCGCGCAATGGCCAGTTCGATCCAGAGTCCGTCGCTGCTGCGCCCGATCACACTGTACTGCTCTCCTTGACGAATCCCAGCCACCACCTCAGCGCCGGCGCTGGGCTCCGCACGCACACGCAGCGAAGAGGCAGTCACCGTCGCCACGGCGCTTCCATCCAGCAGACGCGCCTCTTCGCCGCGTACAGCCGGCTCCCCCTCCCCTTGCGCTGGTGCCTCTGCTGGCTGACCCGCCAGCGCGCTGGCCATGCTGTCGGCCGTGACTGGCTGGCAGGCCGACAACACCCCCCCACACCCTACAGTCAACAGTACAGTCAACAGCGCAAACACAGATTTAATTTGCATACAACCTCCCACTCGCTCCATCCGCCGATTCGCTCTGCGGACGGGCATCTCTGCCACAACGTTTTTCCTGCACCCAAAGTTTCTTGCCCAGAGCCCATCTGGCCAACGGCAACTTTCGCCTCAGGCAACTTCATTATTCCACAGAGCCGCCCGATTTCCCAAACTTTTCAGCAATCCAGGCAGTTGCCTGGGGAGAGCGGCCGGGGTTTGTCGGCAAGCCGACAGACTGATCTGCTGCCTTGAGGAAAAATGGAGAGGACAACGATCAAAAGGGGCAAGGAACGATGAAGACGCAAATTGGACAAAAAACAGGGCAACCTGCCCGCAGCGAGCACGAAACACAGCCGCCGCTGATTCGGCTGGAAGCGCTGACCAAAATCTACACGGAAGGCAGCGTCCGCCGCACTGTGCTCGACGAGCTGAATCGAGAATTTTATGCAGGCGAGTTTGTCTGTCTGCTGGGAAAATCGGGCAGCGGCAAAAGCACACTGCTCAATTTGCTCTCGGGGATCGATGCCCCCAGCCGCGGGGATGTGACCATCGACACCGGGCAGATGGCTGTCAAACTGACAGCGCTCGGCGAGCAGGAACGGACACTCTTCCGCCGCCGGCATATTGGGATCATCTTTCAGTTTTTTAATTTGATTCCTACGTTGACCGTGCTGGAAAACGTCAGTCTGCCGCTGGAGCTCAACGGGATGGGTAGCGGCGGCCAGCCGCGTGCCCGCCATCTGCTGGAACGGGTCGGGCTGGGCAGCCGGCTGCAGACCTTTCCAGACAAGCTGAGCGGGGGAGAACAACAGCGCGTGGCCATTGCCCGGGCGCTGGCCCACGACCCACTGCTGATTCTTGCCGACGAGCCGACCGGCAACCTGGACGAAGACACTGGGGAGACGGTGCTGAAGCTGCTCTTGGAGCTGACGCGCGACAGCGGCAAGACTTTGTTTATGGCCACACACGCCCCCGAAGTGGCCCAGCGCGCCGACCGGGTCCTGCATCTCATCCACGGCAAACTGGTGAGCGACCAGATCTGGCGAGCGGAGCAGAGCATATGAGCGCGTTTCGTTCGATTGCCCGTCAGGCCTGGCGTCACGCCTGGCGTCGCCCTTGGCAAAGCATCTTTCTGATCCTTGGGGTTGCGATCGGGGTCGCCATGATCGTGGCGATCGACCTGGCCAACGGTTCTGCCGAACGAGCCTTTGCATTGGGGGCTGAAACCGTTGCGGGCAGGGCCACCCACCAGATCCGAGGGGGGCCCAGCGGGCTGGACGAGGAGATCTACACGCGCATTCGCACGGTAGCCGCCTACCGGCGGAGCGCGCCGGTCGTGGAAAGCTATGTCGTCGCAGAGGCGCTGGATGGGCAGCCCATGCAGCTGTTGGGGGTAGACCCGTTTGCAGAAGCCCCGTTTCGCAGCTATCTGGGGCCAGGGGACCAGGCCCAGGGGCCGGCGGCGGCCTATCTCAGCGAGCTGATGGTGCAGCCCAATACGGTGTTGTTGAGCAGCGAAATTGCCAAACGCTATGCGCTTGCGGTCGGCGACCGGCTCACCGTCCGCCACGGATCCGATCGCATCGAGCTGGTGATCGCAGGGCTGCTCGAGCCCACCGACGATCTGAGTCGGCGCGCGCTGGATGGGTTGCTGGCCACCGACATTGCCACGGCCCAGGAAGTGTTGAACAAGGTTGGCCGGCTGGACCGCATCGACCTGATTGTCCCGCCCGGTGCAGCGGGGGAAGAGCAGCTGGCCAGGCTGGCTGCGCTGCTGCCCCCTGGCGCGCGTATCGACCCGGCTGGGGCACGTGCCGGCGCGGTCGGGGAGATGACGGCCGCATTCCAGCTCAACCTGACGGCGTTGAGCCTTCTGGCCCTGGTCGTCGGCATGTTTTTGATCTACAACACGGTCACCTTCAGCGTGGTGCAACGGCGTCCGGTGCTGGGCAGCTTGCGTGCACTCGGCATGACACGGGGGGAAATTTTTGGGCTGGTGCTGGGAGAGGCGATGGTGCTCGGCGCGTTGGGCACGCTTTTGGGGCTGGGGCTTGGGGTCCTGCTGGGGCGCAGCACCGTGCAACTGGTCACCCAGACGGTCAACGATCTTTTCTTTGTGGTCTCGGTGCGTGAGATGACCGTCCCGGCTTGGACCTTGGCCAAAGGGGGTGCGATCGGGCTGGCAGCCGCAGCAATCGGAGCAGCCTTCCCTGCCTGGGAGGCCACCAGTGTGCCGCCAGCGGGGGCACTCAAACGCAGCGACGTGGAGGAACGGGCCCTGCGGCTCTTGCCCTGGCTTTCGCTGGCTGGGCTGGCCTTTCTTGCCCTGAGTGTTGGTCTGATGGTGCCCGAATGGCCGCTGGCGCTCACCTTTGCCGGCCTCTTTGCAGCCGTGATCGGGGTGGCGCTGTTGACGCCGCAGCTGACCTTGTGGCTGATGGCCCTGGCCGAGCGGCTGGTCCAGCGGCGCGGGTTGTTGGTGCGGATGGCCCCGCGCACCGTGACCCGATCGTTGAGCCGGGTCGCCGTCGCAGTGGCCGCCTTGATGGTGGCGGTCAGCGTGATCATCGGGGTTGGCATCATGATCGGCAGTTTTCGCCAGACCGTGGTCTTGTGGCTGGATGACGTGCTGCAGGCTGACATCTTTCTCTCACCGCCCAGTGTGAGCTCCAGCGCGGCCGCCAGCACGCTGGCACCGACATTGCTGGACAGCCTCTCTTCATTTCCAGGCGTGGCCAGGGCAGCAACGACACGAGGGGTCGAAGTCGTGGCCACCACCGCACCCGGCGCCGACATTCTGCCCATCCATCTGGTCGCCTTAAGCGACGACCTGGCTGGCGCTGACCGCCGCTATCGCAGCGCACTGGGGGACTGGCAAAGGACCTGGCAGGCTGTGCAAAAAGGCTCCATTCTGGTCAACGAACCGATGGCCCACCGGCTGAAGCTGAAAGCAGGCGACACGCTGTACCTCCAGACCGACCGGGGGGAGCAGCCCTTTTCGATCGCCGGGGTCACGGTCGATTTCGACGTCCGGTCCGTTGTCTTCATGGACGACGCGGTCTACCGCAACTGGTATCTGGACGATCGCGTCTCTGCGGTGGCCCTGTTTGTAGAGCCTGGCGTAGAGGTAGATGCCAAGGTGCAGGAACTGCGGGCAGCCTTTGCCGGTGCGGAGGAGCTGTTGGTGCGTTCCAACCGCGGTCTTCGCCAAAACGCGCTCGACGTCTTTGACCGCACCTTTACCATCACAGTGGCCCTGCAGCTGCTGGCCGCACTTGTGGCCTTTATCGGCATTTTGAGCACGTTGATGAGCCTGCAGCTCGAACGCAGCCGGGAGATCGGTGTCCTGCGCGCCACTGGCATGACCCGCTGGCAGCTCTGGCGGCTCTCGCTGCTGGAAACCGGGCTGATCGGTGGTGTAGCCGGTCTGCTCGCCCTGCCGACCGGCCTGCTGCTCGCTGTGATTTTGATCTACATCATCAATCTGCGCTCGTTTGGCTGGACATTGACCCTGTTGCTCGACCCGCTGGAATTCGTACAGGCGTTCGGTGTCGCGCTCTTCGCAGCGCTCCTGGCAGGCCTCTACCCCGCCTGGAAGCTGGGCGGCACGGCCCCGGCGATCGCAGTCCGTTCAGAATAAACGCGACGGGAACCGCTGCACTTCCCGAGCCAGCGTCAACGCAGGCTGACACCTACGTCGGCACCGCTGCCAATTTTTTTGTCTTTCCCAAAGGCCTTTTCGTCGCTCAAAGGATGCACCACCACATTGCGGCCAAGCACCATCCCTTCAGGGATCAACGAACCCTCCCCCACCAGGGTCAGGCCGGTGTTGAGCACTTCGGGCAACCGCTTGTTGGCGGTGTTGTCGTCGCCGTCGCCCACCCGAGCCCCCGCCCTGATCCAGGCCCGTTTGTCGACCACACACCGGTCGACAAACGCACCGGCTTCGATCACACTGTCTGCCAGGATCACACTGTCCCGGATCACGGCCCCTTCGGCGACGCGCACCCCGGGCGACAAGATGCTGCGTTCGACAGTCCCATCGACCCAGCAGCCATTGGAGATCAGGCTGCCACCGACCTGGGCGTTGCTCCCCAGTTTGGCCGGCGCCCGATCTTCGCTGCGGGTGTGAACCACCCAGTCCGGGTCATACAGGTTGAGGGCAGGGTCCTCGGCAAGAAGGCTCATGTTGGCTTCCCAATACGCCTGGACGTTGCCGACATCCGCCCAGTACCCCGGAAACGCATAGGCGCGCACCAGGCGTGGCTGCGCCACCAGCGCCGGCAGCACATCCCGGCCAAAATCAAGGTAGTCCTGGGCCTGCAGCGTTTCGACCAACAGCGAGCGGCGAAAGATATAGATCCCCATCGAAGCCAGGGTCTCGCGCGAACGCCGCGGTTTCTCCTGAAAACCAACGATGCGCTCCTCGGCACCGAGCGTGACAATCCCATAGCGATGGGTCTCGTGGGGGCTGACCCGCCGCACCGCGACGGTCAGATCGGCCCCACTCTGGATATGTTCGCGCAGCATCGGCTGGTAGTTCATCAGATAGATGTGGTCGCCAGCCAGCACAAGCACATGCTCTGCATCCTGCTGCAGAACAAAATCTAAATTTCGGCGTACTGCGTCAGCCGTCCCCTTCTGCCAATCCCCGTAGGGGCCGCCCTGGTAGGGCTGCAACAGCCGCACCCCCCCCTGGGCACGGTCGAGATCCCAGGGCTTGCCGATGCCAATGTGGTCGTTGAGGCTGCGCGGCTTGTACTGGGTCAACACCGCCACGTTGAAGATGCCGCTGTTGACACAGTTGCTGAGCGGGAAATCGATGATTCGGAACTTGCCGCCAAATGGCACCGCAGCTTCGGCACGTGTCTCGGTCAGAACACTGAGATCGGCGCTGAAACCGCCTGCCATGATCATTGCAAATGCGCTTGCCATCTTCTGTTTCTCCTAAACCGTTTTGCCGTCGGCAACCACTTTGTCGGATGGGAAGTCTGTCTCGTTGCGCCCGCTGTTGATCAACACATTGCGGCCAACCTGGGCACCGTCTGGGACATAGGCATGCTTGCCAACCACCGTGATCCCCGCAAAAAGACGGTCGGGCATCTGCTCGTTGGGCACCGTGTTGTCGCCAGTCCCGACAACAGCACCCGCACCGACCACCACCTTTTTGTCGACCACCACCCGATCCAGCCGGGCCCCCGGCCCGATCCAGCTGTCGTTCATGACCACACTGTCCTGAACCACCGCACCCGGGCTCACATAGACCCCCGGGCTCAACACGCTGTTGACCACCAACCCACGCACAATACACCCGTTGGACACCATGCTGTTGACGATCCTGGCCTGCGGACCCACTTTGACCGGCGGACGCTCTTCAGACTTGGTGAGGATCGGCCATTTGTCGCTGTACAGGTCCAACGCAGGGCTGGGCCCCAAAAGTTCGAGGCTGGTTGTCCAGTACGAGTCAATCGTGCCCACATCGACCCAGTAGCCTTCAAAACGATACGCAAAGACATTGTCGCCAGCCTCAATCATGGCCGGAATGATGTCCTTGCCAAAGTCGTTGCGCGGGGCCTCCGGCCGCCCCTCCCCCAGCCGCTGCTCCAGTCTGTGGGCATTGAACACATAGATCCCCATCGAAGCCAGGTTCCCTTTGTCCCGGTTCTTGGGTTTTTCGTAGAACTGCACAATCCGCTGTTCGTCGTCCACCATCATGATGCCAAACCGATGTGTCTCTTCCAGCGGAACGGGCATGACCCCGACCGTCAGATCAGCCCCCTTGGCCAGATGATAGTCGATCATCGGACGGTAATCCATCTTGTAGATATGGTCGCCAGAGAGGATGACGACGTTGTCGGCACGATTTTCGTGGATAAAATTGAGATTCTGGTAGATGGCATCGGCAGTGCCAGCATACCAGTTCTGGCCCTGCCGTGCCTGGTAGGGCTGCAGAAGACGTACCCCCCCACGGCTGCGGTCCAGATCCCACGGCTTGCCGATCCCGATGTGCTCGTTGAGGCTGTGGGGCCGATACTGAGTCAGAATGCCAACTGTATAAATCCCGCTGTTGACACAGTTGCTGATCGTAAAATCGATGATCCGAAACTTGCCGGCAAAAGGCACCGCCGGCTTTGCGCGCTCCTCCGACAAGACCGTCAATCGCGTCCCTTCCCCGCCAGCCAGAATCATGGCAATCGTTCGCATGGGCATCCTTCCCGTTCGAGTCAACAATGGCGCTTGTATCGAGGTGTTTCTCCTATTGTAGAAGAACTCCTCCAATCTGCCAACACCTGTACCGCAGCAAGAAAATAATTTCATACCCAGCCACATCAATACGCTTGCTGGAGCACACAAAGCATGGTAGGCTGAAAACAGGTGCCCGCAGAAGCCCCGATGCACCCCAATCGACTCTTCAACCAACAAACACCTGACAGCCCGCAACGCATGGAGGGAATCGTGAAACAAGAACTGGATCGCCTGATGGCAGAACGCAATTTGGACGCGCTGCTGGTGATCGGGGATTCCCCCGGCAACAGCCCCATGAACTATCTGACCGGAGGCGCTCACCTGGAGCGCGCATTGCTGGTCAAACGCCGCGGCGCACCGTTGACCTTGATCCATGGCGCCATGGAACGAGATACCGCAGCCGCCACTGGCCTGCGGCGGGTCGACCGCGACGCCCACTACAATGCCTTCCGCTACCTGCAAGAGCAAAACGGCGACCCGCTGGCAGCCCAGGTCGCCTACCTCGCCGACCTGTTCCAAAATGAAGGGCTGCAAGGACGGGTCGGCATTTATGGAAACTACGACGCCGGAGCTGCCTGGGCCCTGCTCGGCCAGCTACAAAAACGCCTGCCAGACAGCGAACTGGTCGGCGAATTTGGCGACAGCCTGTTTGCACGGGCACGCGAGACCAAAGACGCCGCCGAAATCGCAGAGATGACAAACGCAGGACGGTTGACCGGAATCGTCGTGGGAGAAGTTCAAGATTTTTTGCGCAGCCACCAGGTGCGCGACGAAGTCCTGGTCAGACCAGACGGCGAACCGCTCACCGTCGGACAGGTCAAAGCGTTCCTGCGCAGCCGGATTTTGTCGCATGGCCTGACTGAAAACAACGACACCATCTTTTCCCAAGGACGTGAAGCGGGCGTCCCCCACAACCGAGGCACAGCCACCGAAGTGCTGCGGCTCGGCCAGACGATCATCTTCGATATCTTTCCACGGGTCGAAAGTGGTTATTACCACGATCTGACCCGAACCTGGTGCCTCGGCTACGCAACCGATGAAACCTACGCTCTCTACGAGCAAGTCAAAGAGATCTTCGACCGCGCCCTCTCCACCCTGCGGGCTGGCCTCCCTTGCCGTGACCTGCAGACGCTTACGCTCAACTACTTCGAGTCCAAAGGGCATCCTACAGCACGCACCCACCCCGGAGGACACAACGGGTACGTGCACAGCCTGGGCCATGGCGTAGGATTGGATATCCACGAAATGCCAAACCTGAGCGTTGCCGCTGGCAACACAACACTGTTGGCCCCAGGCCATGTGGTCAGCGTCGAACCAGGGCTGTACTATCCAGAAAAAGGCTACGGTGTCCGGATCGAGGACACCGTAGCCCTGCTGCCAGACGGCAACATGCACAATTTGTCTGCTTTTGCCTACGACCTGGTCGTGCCGATGGGAAAAAGCCTCACTCGTTGATCTGGGCCAGGCTGGCGCTGATCCAGCCGCCATCGTCCCCAAAGTCGATCTTGACCCAGTTTCCATCGGCAGAACGCTCAAGCAGCGTATAGCTTTCGCCGTTGTTGACGACCCCCAGGATGCCAGTTGCAGCTGGCTGAGGGCGCACGATGACTCGACCACTGCTGACAATGGTCACGATCACAGCCCCAGCCTCCTCAGCTGGAGCAGGCGTGGCCTCCTCAGACGGAGCAGGCGTGGCCTCCTCAGCTGGAGCAGGCGTGGCCTCCTCAGCTGGAGCAGGCGTGGCCTCCTCAGACGGAGCAGGCGTAGCCTCCTCAGACGGAGCAGGCGTGGCCTCCTCAGACGGAGCAGGCGTGGCCTCCTCAGCTGGAGCAGGCGTGGCCTCCTCAGACGGAGCAGGCGTGGCCTCCTCAGCTGGAGCAGGCTGCTGGCTGAGCGCACTCCCTTCAAAACGCTGCGCGTCGTAGGGCAGATCGCCCCCAGTGAGTGCGGCAATGGCAGTTTCCAGCAGCGGGTCGCCTTCGGCAAAGAGCGACCCTGCGGTGACCGGAACGCGCAGCGTCGGCGGCACACCGACATCTTCGATAATGATGTGTCCATCCATATCGACGGGCCGCCCGATCGAAATCTGCAAAAACTCGGATTCCGGCATCAGGAAAAAATTCTGCGACCCGCCAAGCCCTGCCGTTGGGTAGTGGGCGACGATCTCAGAACGTCCATCCAGTGCCATGTTGTAGGTAAAAAATTCGCAGGCGCTGGCACAGTTCGGGCCTGTGATCACAGCGACCGGCCCCGAATAGCGCAGCGTCTCATCGGGCAGATACATCTGATCGACACGGTCAGGGTCGAAATAAAAGTCCTCCAGTTCTTCGTCGTAGTAGCCACTCTTGCCCAGTTCTTTGGCCTCATCGAAGAAATAGGCCGCCATCTGATCGGCCAGGAAACCACTGCCTCCCCCGTTCTGGCGCATGTCGATGATCAGGCCTGGGAGTCCGTTGCTGTTGAGTGCTTCGAGCATCCGCTCCCACAGCTGTACGGTGAGCAGTTCGTTGTCGGAAAAGCTGTAGAGTTTGACATAGCCCAGGCCATTGTCGAGCAGGCGGAACTCGACAGGCAGCTCGGTGCCAGTCCGCCCGATGTTGAAGGAAGAGGCCCGGAAGCTCTCACTTTCCACATCGGCGGTGATCAGAGCGGTCTTGATCGCGGTCTCTCCCGGATTTTGGAAAGTGACTTCGACCTCGCTGCCGACCGGTGCGCGGGTGGCGTAGCGCAGCTGCTGCAGGCGGCGCACATGCTCCGCCGAGAAGGGAGAAGAAAAAGGAACGATGCTGTCTACATACTCGTCGATCGGCTGGCCGTTCCAGGTCAGGATCACCGCCCCGCGCTCGATTCCGGCCCGATCTGCCGGGCTGTCTGGCGTCACAAAGCTGACGATCGTGCTCTCATCTTCGACATCCCGAATTGCGATGCCGACCCCTCCCCGGGTGACTTCGACAAACTCCTCTTGGAGCAAGGGGGCTCTGAGGTGGCCGTCTGGGATCGACCAGATAAAATCACGCAGCGCACGGCGGTAGGCCAGGGCATCGGCGTCGGCCTCCGCCGCCTCAAACAGGGGACGAAATTCAGCCGCTTTGGCACTCCAGTCGATTCCTTTGAGCTCGGTGAACGCATACTTGTCTGCGAAAAGGTCGAGCATGGCGTCGAACGCTTCGGTGTAGCTCAGCTCTGAAAAATCGTCGAGGGTCAGGCTTTCCGGCTCGATCAAGGTCAGCTCTGGATAGCGCGAGCGGTCGAAGACAAAGGGGTCGCTGTCCAGATCGACGATCGTGTATCCCGCCGGCAAGCGCACGACCGGGTCGTCGGCGGTAAAGAGCTTGCCATCTTCGCCGAAGCCACCCGGAAATCCCTGTTGGTCGTCGGGGGCCCAGACGATCAGCTTGCCGCCGACCAGTTCCCCCTTGCCGCTGGGGTCATTGGTTGCCTCGGTCGTCGCAAAGGCGGTCGACCAACCACCGCCGCCCTGGTCGCGCTGTTCCAGATAGGCGTCGCCGAAGGCGTTGGTCCAGTAGGCGACGGCAAACACCATGACGCCCGGTTCACTCTGATCGTCGTTGTCCACGTCGCGCAAGGTGCCCTGTGGTTCGGCAGGCAACGAGAGGGTCCATTCAAACGGCGGTTCAAAAAAATCGCCCAGAATCTGACCCAACACCTGAGATTCGGGTGGGAAAAGAAAGCCTTTGTTCCGGTCCACAAAACCCGCCTGATCTTCCAACACGATCAACGGCTGGGCCACCCCCATCGTGATGATCGGGTTGCTGTAGTCCATGCTGCCACGCAAAATCGTGGCGCCCCCCTCTTCATTTTCAATCGGAGCGGGCGGCGACTCGTCGGTCTGGGCGAGACTCACCCTGGCTGGAGCCAGCAGCAAAGCCAGCAGCAAAGCCACCAACAACAAGCCAGCCCATCGGCGTCTGGTCGGGATCATGCATGCCTCCTCTGGTTAGAAAAACCAATACACACACTGTTTAAATCGCATCCACCATCAAGGGTCGTTCGTATTCGATCACATCGTCCAGGATCTGGTTCAACGTATACCGGGTTGCCCAGCCGATGGCTGCGTGCAGCTTGGTTGTATCTGGCACGCGGCGCCGCATGTCCTCGAAACCAGGTGCATAGGCTTCACTGTAAGGAATATACTCGATCGGGGATTGGCTTTCTGTGCGGTCAATCACTGTCTGGGCCAGTTCGTGGATCGTCACCTCCTGGCTGCTGCCGATGTTGTAGATCTGGCCGGAGGTACCCTCTGGAGAGATCAGCAGGTCCACAACCGCACGCACAGTATCGCGCACATGACAAAAACAGCGAGATTGCTTGCCGTCCCCAAAAACCGGGATCGGCTGGTTGCGCAGGGCGGCCCGCACAAAGCGTGGCACGACCATGCCGTACCGGCCCGTCTGGCCAGGGCCTACCGTGTTGAAAAAACGCACCACCGTCACTGGCAAGCCATACTCGCGGTAGGCAGCCAGACCAAGAAATTCGTCCAGCAGCTTGCTGGCCGCGTAGCTCCACCGGCTGCGGCTGGACGAACCCAGCAGCAAGTCATCTTCCTCGGCAAAGGGAACCTTGACCCCCTTTCCATAGACTTCGCTGGTGCTGGCCAACAGCGTTCGACAGCGGTAGCGGCCAGCCGCAGTCAGCACCGCATGGGTCCCCAATACATTGGTCTCGATGGTCTCTGTAGGTCGCTCGACGACCAGCTGCACCCCGACCGCTGCCGCCAGGTGCACGATGGCATCTGCCTCACTGGCCAGGCGGTCGAGCACAAGCGCGTTGCGCACATCGTCGATCGCAAACGAATAGAGCGGATGCTGCGCGAAGAGACGGATGTTTTCGATCGTCCCAGTACTCAGGTTGTCAAGCACCGCCACACTCTCTCCCCGCTCCAGCAGCGCGCGGGTCAGATGCGCACCAATAAACCCGGCACCGCCGGTGATCAGAACGTTCATGGCTTTCTCCATTGCTGTGTGCCGCTCCGACAACCGATTCGGGCGGGTGGCCGCTTTCCCTGCCACCCCCACCCGCCCCTATTATACGTGCGCGCCATTCGAACCACCAAGGGGCTCACCGAGCCGTTCAATCTGTCCAGGCAGATCCTGCCAGCATGAGCCCCCTTCTCTCCCCGCTTTGGCACTTTTCTTCTGCACAAGCTACAATGGCAGAATATGACCAAGGATTGGATTTTCGACCTGTTGCTGGAGCTGACCGAAGAGGGCTATCGTGCGGTCGTGCGGCGAGCACCGGCCGGAACCGCCAGCGAACCGTTTGTGCTGCCGCTCCAGCATCCACACAACATTGGTCAACAGCTCCTTGTGGAGAGCGACGACGACAGCCCTCTGCGTTCAGCTCAGTTTGCACTCGCGCGCGAGGCAGGTGGCACGCTTTTCCATGCCATCTTTACCGGCTCCATCCTCGAATGCTGGCAGCAGAGCTGGCAACAGGCGTACAGCAGCCGAGCCACCCTGCGTGTGCAGTTGACCCTGGACGATCTGCCACTGCTGCGTGCGGTCCCTTGGGAATATCTCTACGACGACACCCGCGAAGAATTTCTGGCGCTGTCGGTCCACACCCCTCTGACCCGCCAACAAAAAACAGCACACCAGATTCGACCGTTGACCGCCACAGCCCCGCTGCGCGTGCTGGTGGTGATGGCAGGGCCGGAGGGCTATCCCCCGCTGGCCGTCGGGCGAGACTGGCGCGCCCTCCTCGACACCGTCGACTACCTGGCCGCGGATGGGCGGATGACCTTTGAGCGGCTGGTGCGCCCGACCCTCTTCGACCTCCAAAGGCGCCTGCGCCAACAGCCCGTCCATCTTCTTCACTTTATCGGCTTTGCGGTCAACGACCCCCAGCTGCAATGTGACGTGCTGGTCTTTGAAGACGAGGCCGGTCGCGGCCGGGCGGTGAGCGGGGAACATTTTGGCAGACTGCTGAACGACCAGGATTCGCTGCGCCTGGCCCTGCTCGATGTGCGCAACGCAGCCCGATCCCAACGGATCGACCCTGGCAGCGCCATTGCCGAACAGCTGGTACGCCGCGGGCTGCCGGCCGCCCTCTATCTCCCTTCCCGGCTGCGCGGGCGACCTTCTCTGGCTTTTTTGCACGAATTGTATGAGGGGGTAGCCAACCTGCGCCCCGTCGACGAGGCAGTGGCCGAAGCCCGGCGTGCAGCCCTGCTCGAAGAGAGCGGGGCCAGCTGGGGGCTGCCCCAGCTGGTCAGTCGAGTCGGCGACGGTCAACTCTTTGCACGCCCTCTGCTGCACCCCACACCCGCCAAGCCCCCCCGTTACCACCGCTCTGTCCTGACCAAAGGATGAGAAAAACGACCCATGAAGCGATGGAGTGCACTTTTTCTGCTGCTGCTCTTGGTGGGCCCGGGCTGGGTCTGGTGGACAAAACCAGCCCCTCTCGCGGCCGAAACCCACCGCCAGGAAGCCCAGCCCGCGGTCGGCCACCTGGCCCCCGACTTCCTGCTGCCCACACTCGATGGCGGCCAATTTCGACTGAGCGACCAGCGCGGCAGAGCGGTGGTCCTCAACTTTTGGGCGACCTGGTGCGGACCTTGCCAGCGTGAGCTGCCCGCCCTCCAACGCGCAGCCGAACAATTTGCAGGGCTCGTCACCTTTGCGGCGGTCGACCAGGCCGAACCGATCCAGCAAGTCCAAAGCTTCGTCGACAAATTTGGGTTGACCTTCACAGTGCCGCTGGACAGCACCCAAGCGGTCGGCGAACGCTACAATGTGCGGGGCCTGCCCACCACCTACTTTATCGACTCTGCCGGGGTCATTCGCTCCATCTGGATGGGCGAGATGAACAGCATCCTTCTGGCCGAACAGATTGCCAACCTGCTGAGGTGAAACCATGTTGCCGACCAGCGACCAAAAACCATTCTATGTCAATCAAATGTTTGCACGGATCGCGCCGACCTACGATCGGATGAACCGCCTGATGACCTTTGGGCAGGATCGACAGTGGCGGCGCGAGCTGATCGAGCACTGCAACCTGCCGCCGCATGGCAGGCTGCTGGACGTCGGCACAGGCACCGGCGACATCGCCTATACAGCCCTGCAACGCACCCCCACCCTGCAGGCGGTCGGCTCCGATTTCACCTACGAAATGATGGCGGCTGGCAGGGGCAAAGTCCCCGGGGTTTTGCTGCCCTTCCTCCAGGCCGACACCTACGCGCTCCCCTTTGCCGACAACAGCTTCGACGCAGTGGTCAGCGGCTTCCTGGTGCGCAACGTCGTCGACCGGGTCGCTGCCTTCCGCGAAATGGTGCGCGTGGTCCGCCCCGGCGGGCGGGTCGTCTGTCTGGAGACCACCCCACCCGCCAATACGCTGTTGGGCCCCCTCTTCCGCCTCTATTTCTTCCAGATCGTCCCGCTGATCGGCTCGTGGGTCGCCCAGGACCGGCAGGCCTACGCCTACCTGCCCCACAGCACGGTCGAGTTTCCAGAACCTGAAGAGCTGGCACGGATGATGGAACGGGCAGGGCTGCACTACGTTCATTATGTGGAACGCATGCTGGGTGCGGTGGCGATCCACGTGGGGATCAAACTGGCCGATCCGCCGGAGGGGCAGCCCTGACCGAACAAGCTGGCAGCGCCCCTGCCAAGGATGAAATGCGTAGACGACCCTGCGGTCGAGCTTGTAGAGGCCAGCAACCTTGCCCATCAGGTGCACAGGCTGCGTCGGCGGGCAGAGGATCGACCTCTGCCCGCCGACGCAGGGTTCCTAGGAGAGCAGAGGTGCATAAAAATTTTCAGTCGTGCGAACCAGTGCGCCACCAGGGTGGGGGAAAGCCGCCAAACCGATGATGAACACGCTCGATCTGCACGGGGAAAGGGCTGCTCGGCGGGGCAACCCCAGTTTTGTCTGGCGAGCCGGCCAGGATCGTCGGCTGGCGATGATCCTCGAATGGGGGCTGGCTGGCCGCAGCCGGGTCGACGAAATTTTGGTCGATGGCTGCGGGGTCGGCATGTATGTTCGGGCACTGGCTCCCTATACAGAACGGATCAGCGGCATCGACATCGAGCAGGAGCATCTGGCGATCGCCGCGCGCACGGTGCCGTCTGCCCTGCTGGCGCTGGCCGCCGCTGAAGCGTTGCCCTTCGCCAGCAGCACGGTCGATCTGGTGTTGAGCCACGAAGTGCTCGAACATGTGACGGACGACCGGGCCGCCGTCGCCGAGATGGTCCGTGTGCTGCGCCCAGGGGGGCGGGCCGTGATCTTCGTGCCCAACCGCTGGTACCCCTTCGAAACCCACGGCATTTATTGGCAGGGGCGCTATCGTTTCGGCAACATTCCGCTGGTCAACTATCTGCCCGACCGGCTGCGCAGCCAGCTGGCCCCCCATGTGCGGGCCTACACGGCGGAGGGGCTGCGCCGTCTCTTTGTCGGGCAGCCGGTGCGCGTGCTCCACCACACCCAGATCTTTCCAGGCTACGACACTCTGGTCCAGCGACGGCCAGGGCTCGGGCGCTGGCTGCGCCGGGTGACCTATCTGCTGGAAGAGTCGCCGCTCTGCCGCGTGGGGCTGAGCCATCTGCTGGTGGTCGAACGTGTTGTGACAGAAGCGGCCCGCTGAACGGGCCGGAGATGGGGAAGGCATGACAAAACGGCTGAATCGCCATGACACCATTTTGATGGCACGTCGGCAGCGGCAGCGGGCTGCGGCTGCGCGGCCCAGGATCGGGCTGCGGCTGGCCCAGTTCCTGTTGGCGGGCGCGGTCCTGACAGCCATTGCCCTTCTGGCCGCAACCGGCGTGGTGGCCGCTACGGTGTTGGGGGTCTACCAGGAGTATGCAGCCCAGCTGCCCGATGTCAGCGCAATCGAACAGCAGCAGGACCAGTTTCAGACAGTGCGGCTCTACGACCGCACAGGCACCCACCTGCTCTACGAAAGTGTCGACCCACGCCCCTTCGGCGGGGATCGCCGCTTCTTGACGCTCGACAAGCTGAGCCCGGCTGTCTGGCAGGCGGCTGTGGCGCTCGAAGATCGCAATTTTTTTGAGAACCCTGGCATCAACGCGCGCGGCCTGCTGCGCGCCTTTGTCTCCAACCTGCAAGGTGGCGCTGTCCAGGGGGGCTCTTCGATCACCCAGCAGCTGATCAAAAATGTCTTCATCCCGCCCGAAGAACGGGCGCAGCAGAGCTACGCACGCAAAATCAAAGAGGTCATCCTCTCGCTCGAAGTGACACGACGCTACCCCAAAGAAAAACTGCTGGAGTGGTATCTCAACTACAACTTTTATGGCAACCTGGCCTACGGGGTCGAAGCAGCCAGCCAGGTCTACTTCGGCAAGAGCGCACGCGACCTGAGTCTGGCTGAGGCGGCGATGTTGGCGGCCATTCCCCAGTTCCCCGCACTCAACCCGATCGACAACCCGGAGGACGCCAAACGCCGTCAAGGGGTCACGCTGCAGGCAATGGTGGAGTCAGGCTACATCACCCAGGACGAGGCCGGGGCCGCCTTTCAAGAGGAGCTGACACTGCGCCGGTCTGTCGCCGAGCGGTTCGATATTCTGACCGCGCCCCACTTTGCCCTGTATGTGCTCGACCAGCTCAAAGCGCAGTACAACACCCTCGAAGACCCTTTTTACATCTGGCGCAAAGGGCTGACCGTCTACACCACCTTGGATGTCGAGCTCCAGAAATATGCCGAGCTCGTGGCGCGCGAACAGGTCCAAATTCTGAAAGAACAGGCAAAAAATGCCAGCAACTCTGCGGTCGTCGCCATCAAAAATGATACGGGTGAAATTTTGGCGATGGTGGGGTCGCTCGACTACAACAACCGGGAGATCGATGGCCAGGTCAATGTGGCGACCGCCGAGCGGCAACCTGGCTCCAGCTTCAAACCCTATGTCTATCTGACCGCCCTGCAAAAGGGAATGACCCCAGCCAGCATGATTCTCGATGTGGCCACTGCATTTCCCCAGGCAGACGGCACTTTTTATCGCCCTGAAAACTACGACCGCCAGTACCATGGGCCGGTCTCGCTGCGCAATTCGCTGGCACGCTCGTACAACATTCCAGCGATCCGGGTCATGCAGCAGGTGGGGATGGCCGACGCGCTGCGCACGGCGCACCGCATGGGGATCAACGGTTTGAACCGAGGCTTGAATTTCTACGGGCTCAGCCTGGTGCTGGGCGGCGGCGAAGTGTCGCTGCTTGACCACACCTACGCCTATTCGGTTTTTGCCAACAGCGGCAGCCTGGTCGGCGAGCCAGTCCCCCCCAGCCAGCTGCAAAGCGGCTATCGCACCCTGAACCCGGTTGCGGTCTTGCAGGTGCGTGACAGCGAAGGCAACTTGCTCAAAAAATACGAACAGCCCCAGGCCGATCGCATCTTCAGCGCCGAGGTCGCCTATTTGATGCAGGATATCATGAGCGACGACGTCGCGCGCGCCCCCGCCTTTGGCGCCAACACAGCCCTGACGCTGCCCGACCGCAAGGCGGCGGCCAAGACCGGCACCACCAATGGCTTCAAAGACAACTGGACCATGGGCTTCACGCCGCAGCTGACGGTCGGTGTCTGGGTCGGCAACACCGACAACGAGTCCATGCAGAATGTCACCGGCCTTTCCGGCGCCGCCCCGATCTGGAACGCAGTGATGCGCAAGTACCACGAAAATGAACCGGCGCGCTGGTACGACAGCCCGCCGGGTGTGATCCAGCGGGTCGTCTGCCAGCCCAGCGGGCTGCTGCCGACCGACTCCTGCCAGGAACAACGCTCCGAACTTTTTGTGGCCGGCACCGAACCCACCGTCTCAGACAACATCTGGCAGGAATTCGAGGTAGACCGCGAAACAGGGCTGCTGGCTGGGCCGACCACCCCCCCCGATCGGATCGAACGGCGGGTCTATCAGATTTTGCCGCGCGAGGCCACCGACTGGGTGCTGGGGAGCGGGCTGCCCCAGCCACCTACCGAGATGGCTTCGCAGCGGCTGGAAGATTTTGACCCGGACAGCGCCATCATCCAGCCAGCACTGGGCAGCTACATTTCTGGTGAGGTCGAGTTCATCGGCAACGCACGGGGGGGACCTTACCGGCTCGAAATCGGCCAGGGGCTGGAGCCGGCCGAATGGCTGCAGATTGGCCAAGAACAGGGGAACGACGTGCAAAACGGGGTGCTGCAACGGCTCGACACCCGATCGCTGCCGGAAGGGCTGTATACCGTGCGGCTGACCGTCAACCGCGGGGAGGGCGCCCGCCAGAGCGCGATCCCCGTGACGATCGACAACACCCCCCCCACCATCGTGCTGAGCGAGCCCAAGCCAGAACAGCTGTTTGTGATGGAAAAAGATGAACAGATCAACATGAATGCGCTTGCCAACGACAACCTGGCGATCGACCGCGTCGAGTTTGTCTTGAACGGCACGACCCTGGTCACCAGCACGGTCGCCCCTTACAACGAGCGCTGGCCGATCACGATGCGCGACTTGAACTCGGCAGCCGGGGGCATCCCATGGCCCGGCTTTGAATCCGACGACCCCGAAGTCCAGCCCGGGCAGGTCGCCACGCTGCCCGATGTCGAAGGCTTTCAGGCGATCGTGACCAACGGGGGCATCTATTTTGAGGGCCATCTCATCCGAGCAGTCGTCTACGACGCCGCCGGAAACAAGACCGAAAGCCCGCCGGTGCGGGTCTATGTCCGCCACCAGAAGAGCACAGAGCCATAAAGGAGCTTGCCATGCCAACCATTCTTGTGACCAACGACGACGGAGTCTTTGCCCCCGGACTCCTGGCCCTCAAGCAGGAGCTGAGGCAGGTCGCCGACGTACTCGTGTTGGCCCCCGAACGCAACTGGAGCGCGTCCAGCCACATCAAAACCATGCACAAGCCGCTGCGCATCCACCCGACCACCCTGGCCGACGGCAGCGCGGCCTACAGCAGCAGCGGCAGCCCCACCGACTGTGTGGCGCTGGCCATGGGAGGGGCGCTGGGCATCGTGCCAGATCTGGTGGTCGCCGGTGTCAACGCCGGATACAACCTCGGCATCGACGTGACCTACAGCGGGACCGTCGCCTGTGCCATGGAGGCGGTGATCAAACGGGTGCCCGGCATCGCCGTCAGCACCGCCAGTTTCAGCGAAGACCACTGCGACGCCGCGACCGCACGCCAGCTCTCGGCCGCCGTCGCCCGCCAAATTGTCGCCCACCTCCTGGCCGAGGCCGCACCTGCCCACACCCTGCTCAACATCAATGTGCCGCCCCGTCCGGCAGCAGGGCTCCGGGTCACCCGCATGGGCCATCGCCACTACACCGCCAACGAAGTCGAACGGCGGCAAGACCCCTCTGGACGCCCCTATTACTGGCTGGGAGGTGCAGAGCCGGTCGACGAGGAGGACCTGGAAACCGACGTGGGGGCCGTCAAGGCGGGCTATGTCAGCGTGACCCCCATCTCGCTCGACCTGACCGATCGGCGCTCCCTGCCCCAGCTGCGCGAGTGGGCCCTCTTTGCGGCAGCCCCCCCGACAGGAAGGGCAGGATGATCTTCGCCGCCAAACCAGCGCCCGAGCGGTGGGAGGGGGTTGCCGCCATCCTTTGGCTTGTCCTGGTCGACCTGCTGGCAGTCGTCTGGGCGCTGCGCCGCCCGATCGACTGGCTGCAGTTTCTCCTCTTCCTGGGCGTGGTCGCCAGCATACCGCTGTTGATCGTTCTCTTCTACCGGACCTGGGCAGCCTTTACACTCGAATACTGGATCGACCGCAACGCCATTACGCTCCGCTGGGCACATCTGCAACAGGTCATTCCCACCCAAGGGGTACAGGCAGTCGAAGTGGCCGGGAGCGCGCTGGAAGGAGAAGGCAGGGAAGTTTTGCACCGCTGGCCCTTGCCCTTTCTGGCATTGGCTGACCAGCCCACCCCCCATGCAGTCAACCTCTGCGCCACGCAAACGCCCAGCGAATGCCTTGTGCTGCGGACCACCACTGGCGTCTACGCACTTTCCCCCGCCGACCCGGAGGGGTTTGTCGCAGCCCTGCAGAGCCGTTACCCGTTGGGGGCCACCCAGCTCGTGGAAGCCCAGCGGGTCCAGCGCAACTGGCTGACCCGCCTCCTGGCCGAGGACCGACAGGGGGCCTGGCTGCTGCTGCTGGGGTTGGCCGGTGTGCTGCTGCTCTTTGCCGTGTTGACGATCCGTTTCCCTGATTTGCCCGATGTTTTGGCTGTTCGCTACAATAGTCGAGGATTACCAGAAGAGATTCGCTCCAAAAGTGCGCTCTTTCGCCTGCTGGCCATCGGCCTGCTGGCCTGGATCGCCAATGCAGCAGGCGGGCTCTGGCTGGCAAAAGAGGGTCAACGGATCGGGGCCCACATGTTGTGGGGCGGTGCCATTGTCGTGCAGCTATTTTTGCTGCTGGCACTCGTGAACCTGATCACATAAACAAACCAAGGTAAGGATTTGGGTGTGAGCGATTCCAGCCAGACGGTTTTTTTGAGTATTGTGATACCTGCTTACAACGAAGAACGCCGTCTGCCACCCTCGTTGCAAAAAATTGTCGCCTATCTCCAAGAGCAGCCCTACAGCAGCGAAATTCTCATCGTCGAGAACGGGTCGACCGACGCCACAACCGCTGTGGTTGAGTCGTTTATTGCCGAATACCAGCCGACCTGCCCAAACACCCAGCTGACCCTGCTGCACAGCAGCCCGGGCAAAGGGGCTGCTGTCAAACGAGGGATGCTGGTCGCGCGCGGCGAATACCGGTTTGTCTGCGACGCCGATCTGGCCATGCCGATCGCGGAACTGGCCAAGTTTCTGCCCCCCCTCCATGCAGAGGGCACCTTCGGTGTCGCCATCGCCAGCCGAGAGCTGCCAGGCGCCGTGCGCTACCACGAACCCACCTACCGACACATCATGGGCCGGGTCTTCAATCTGCTGGTGAGGCTGCTGGCCGTGCCCGGCATCCAGGATACCCAGTGTGGATTCAAAATGTTCACAGGGGCCGCTGCCACCCGCGTGTTTCCGCTGCAACGCATCGACGGCTGGGGATTCGACGTCGAAGTGCTCTACATCGCCCGCCAGCACGGCATCCGGCTGGTCGAGGTGCCCATCCACTGGTATTATCAGAGCGATAGCCGAGTCCGGCCGGTGCAGGACACCCTCAACATGGTGCGCGAACTGCTCAAAATTCGGCGCAACGGCCGCGCCGGCCTCTACGCCGTGGCCGCCTCGGGGACGCACTTTGCCTCTCCGCACGACCTGTAGTATCTCGATCCCTTTTCAAAGACGACCGGAGGACCCACACGTGAAAATTGCTGTTCTCGTCAAACAGACGCCAGACACGGCCGAACTGTCCAGGGTGGCAGCCGAGGATGTGCGCAGTGGCCAGATCAAGGCGACCCTGGTCATCAACCCGTGGGATGAATTTGCCGCCGAGGAGGCGATCCTCCTGGGCGAACGCTACGGCGCCACGTCGGTGGCGATCAGCCTGGGACAGCCCAGCGCCGTCGATGTGCTCAAACATGCGCTGGCCATGGGCGTAGGGGCAGCGATGCTGGTCGACAGCCGTGCGCTGCAGGGCGGCGATCTCTGGACGACAGCCTCTGTCCTGGCAGCCGCCGTGCAGGCCGAAGGAGCCGACCTGGTCTTGACCGGCCGCCAGAGCGTCGACGACAACAGCGGTGCCGTCGCCGCTGGCGTGGCAGCGTACCTGGGCTGGCCTCTGGTCAGTGCCGTCTGCCAGATTGTCGAGATCGCCGACAACCAGATCACCGTAGAACGGCTGATTGAGGGCGCCCAAGAGAGGATCCGTGTGCCGCTCCCTGCGGTCCTGAGCGTCAACAAAGAGATCAACGAACCCCGCTATCCCAGTTTTATCGGGATTCGCAAAGCCAACAAGGCCCCCATTCCCGTGATCGCAGCGGCCAGCCTCGGCGTCGCTGCCGAAAGCGCCCGCACCCAGTGGCGCAACCTGCGCAAACCGGAAGAACGCCCACAGAGCTGCCACTGGATCGAAGGGGCCTCGGCCGCCGAACAGGCCGCCAGGCTGGTCGATCTCCTGCTGGCCGAGAAAGTGATCTAGGAGGAAAGCGATGTCTGTCCTGGTTTGGATCGAACACACCCCAAACGGCCCGGTGGCCAGCTCCTGTGAGGTCTTGGGCAAGGCCCAGGAGATCGCCAGACAACTCGGCGTGCCGGTCGTCGCAGCCGTTGTCGGCGCTGATTCGACGGCCGCTGAAGCGGTCCGTGTCTACGGTGCCGACCGCGTGCTGGCACTGGTCAGCCCCCCGCTGGCCCAGTATCGGTTGAGCGGCTCTGTCGCTGCGCTGCGTCTGGCCGCAGAACAGACTGCGGCGACAGTCATTCTGACGGCGGCCACGATCCGGGGCCGCGAGGTCGCGGCCACCCTGGCCCACCAGCTAGGAGCCGGGTACGCCCCGGAAGCTGTCGACCTGGGTGTGGAGGCAGGACGGCTGGTGGCCGTGCGCTCGATTTATTCCAACAACCTGTTGGTGGATGTCACCTTTACCAGCGCAGTTCAGGTGGCCAGCATACGCCCGCGCTCGTTCCCGTTTCCAGCAACCTGCTCCACGGCCAGCCCCGTCGTCCTGCTCGACCCAGGGCTGACCGAAGCCGATCTGCGCGAGCAGCTGCTGGCGACCCGCAACACCGACAACGGCGAGGTCAGCCTGGCCGACGCCGCCATCATTGTCGCTGGCGGCCGCGGGGTCGCGCAAAACCCCAGCCAAGGCTTTGCCCTGGTGGCCGAGCTGGCTGGGCTGCTCGGTGCAGCCGTCGGCGCCAGCCGGGCTGCTGTAGACGCCGGCTATATCCCCTACAAACACCAGGTCGGGCAAACGGGCAGAACCGTCAAGCCCGACCTCTACATTGCTGCCGGGATCAGCGGGGCGATCCAGCACCTGGCCGGCATGGGGGGGAGCAAACGGATCGTCGCGATCAACCCTGACAAAGCTGCGCCGATCTTTGAAAAGGCACACTACGGCGTTGCCGGCGACCTTTTCCAGGTGCTGCCCGCCCTGACCGCTGAACTCAAAAAGCGGCTGGGTCGCTGAAATGTCCTTTCCCCACAGCCAGATGGGGGTCACCTGTCCCTAGACAGCTTGCCAGCTGCGGAGTAGAATGGGGAGTGACAAACCCATAAAGCTGCGAGGCAGCAGAAAGGCGATGCCTATTCTCTCCAATGCCATCAGCTGGCTATTTGCGCCGTTGTCGTCGCAACCGGCGACGCGGCATCGACCAGGTTCAAGCAGTGCACGGAGACATCGAAGCTCGCTGTGTGTGCGGGAAACCGACGGTTGCGTTGGGGTTGTGCACGACGTTGCGCCCCCAGGGGGAGCCTTTCCCCAACTATGTGGTGCTCTGCCAGCAGTGTGTTGCGCTGGCAGAGGAAGAGGGGATGGAAATTGTCTGGCTGACCGACGTCGCGGTCTGACCCTTCCGCCCCACGCTCGGGCGTGGGGCGGAAACTTTGTCACGGGCGAGAGGTGTACGGGCGAGAAGAAGGGCGCGTGTGCGGCGCACTCTGGCTGGCAGGATAGAGCGGCTGGCAGGATAGAGCGGCTGGCAGGATAGAGCGGCTGGCAGGATAGAGCCAGGCTCAGGGCTGGAGCAGCTGCTGCGCGGCCGCCGCCGCGGCCGACTCGACCCGGCGCAGCGGCAGCCCCTGTTCCTCGGCCAGACGCAGGCAGTCTGCAAACTCGGGCTTGGCCCCACAAAGCTCGCCCTCCACCCATTTGAGCTTGACTCGCACAGCCCCGTACGGGGTGGCAACGCTGACCTGGCCGCGCTCTGCCTCGTGACGACGTACACCGCTCACCCGCACCCCCAGCGTGGTCGTCTCGGCCAGCAACATTCTGGCCAGCGTTCCCTCCAACGCCAGAGAGGCCAACAGCGTGACCTGCACCCCCGGACGCCCCTTTTTCATGTAGACCGGGGTCAACCAGACATCCGCAGCCCCTGCATCGAGCAGCCGCTGGGTCAAAGGCCCGTACAATTCCGGGTTCATGTCGTCGATATTGGTCTCCAACTTGACCAGCTGGGGCAGATTCTCCACGGAAGGGTCGAGCTTCTTGCCCAGCCAGAGACGAGCTACGTTGGGCCAGCCAAATTCTTTCTGGCCAGCCCCGCTGCCGACCCGCTGCAACACCATCGGCGGCTGGCCAAATTCTGCCAGGGTGCAGACCAGGGCAGCCCCGGTCGGGGTCACCAGCTCTCCAGGGCCAGGCGCAGGACAGACCGGCGCCCCCGCTGCGGCCAGCAGTTCGAGGGTGGCTGGCGCCGGCAGGGGGAGCCTGCCGTGCGCGCTGCTGCCCCAGCCGCTGCCCAGCGGCAGCGCACCCGCAGAGAGTGCAACCACCCCTAGCGCCTCCAAACCCGCACAAACCCCCACCACGTCGATGATCGCGTCGATGGCCCCCACTTCATGAAAATGAATCTCCTCGATCCCGACCCCGTGCACCTTGGCTTCGGCAGCCGCCAGGCGCGCAAAGACAGCGCCCGCCCGCTGTTTCACGGGGGACGGCAGCGCCGCCGCCGCCAACAAGGCCTCGATCTCCCGCAGATGACGGTGCACAGGCCCTTCGGTCGCCGACACCTGTACCAGGGTCGCTGCAACCGGGCCGCGCGTCACCCGCTCCGCATGCACCGACCAGCTTCCCGCTGGCAGCTGCAGCGCCTGCACCGCAGCAACCAGCTGCTCGACCGGCCAGCCAGCATCGACCAGACAGCCCAACAACATGTCTCCCGAAACCCCCGATGGCAGATCCAGGTGGCCAGCCGAGAACGAACTCATCCCGCTGCAAACTCTTCCAGACGGATGACAGCCTTGGCTCCCTCTCCAGCAAGCGACCCGCTGCGAAACCCTGCCAGGTCCAGCACCACAAACCGATAACCCGCCGCCTGGACGCCAGCGACCAGATCCGCCTGCACAGCCACTGCCCGCGCCAGATCTTCCACAGGCAGCTCGATCCGCGCGATCTCCCCGTGGTGGCGCACCCGAAACTGGCGAAATCCATGCGCGACCAACACATCCTCTGCCGCCTCAATCTGGCGCAACAACGCAGGGGTGATCGGCGTGCCATGGGG
This sequence comes from uncultured Chloroflexota bacterium, assembly GCA_903858085.1. Taxonomy (GTDB): domain Bacteria; phylum Chloroflexota; class Anaerolineae; order Caldilineales; family Caldilineaceae; genus Caldilinea. The sequence goes on along the minus strand of CAIOHJ010000114.1, from coordinate 12,769 downwards.
CACCCGCGACGACAGACAGGCCATCGCCGGTTTGTCCCACACCGGCAGCCCCAGCTGCTGGGCGATCGCCCGCACATCACTTTTGGTGATGCCCACCTCCAAAAGCGGCGAACGCACCTCCCGCTCGCGCGCAGCCTGCATCCCCGGCCGATAGTCGCCCAGATCGCTGGCATTGGTGCCGTCTACCACGGCATTCCACCCCTCAGCAGCAGCCAGCAGACGCAGCTGGTCGTGCAACTCAGATTTGCAGAAGTAACAGCGATCGGTTGGATTGGCCGCATAGTTGGGGTCCAAGTATTCGTTCGTGGCAACAACCCGATAGGGAGCCCCCAGGCGCTCCGCCAACGCCACAGCGTCGCGCAGTTCACGCTGCGGGTAAGAAGGAGACATCCCAATACAGGCCAGCATGCGATCCCCCAATTCGGCATGGGCCACCGCCATCACCAGCGCACTGTCTACGCCCCCTGAATAGGCGACCAGGACCGAACCCAGCTGGCGCAGACACAGGCGCAAGGCGGCCAGCTTGGCCGCACCCTCCGGCGCTGCACCTGCCGTGGCTGGCACTTCTTTTTGTTTCGGTTCCACGTTCCTCTTCGTCTTTCCTTTCCCTGCAGCCAAAGCCTGGCTGGTTCAAGTTTTATGACAATCCGGCCCCGACGATCCGGCTGTTGATCAACGCAGCCAGGTGGCCGGCGCCGTAGCCGTTGTCGATGTTGACGACCGAGACCCCAGAGGCGCAGCTGTTCAACATCGCCAGCAGCGCCGCCAGCCCGCCAAAATGTGCGCCGTACCCCACCGAAGTCGGCACTGCGATCACCGGCGCGTCGGTCAGCCCCCCCACCACACTGGCCAGCGCCCCCTCCATCCCCGCCACCACGACCACCACATTCGCCTGCTGCAGGGTCGACAGATGGGGCAGCAGCCGGTGCAGCCCTGCCACCCCGACATCCACCACCCGTGCTGCGGCATGTCCCATCAGGTTGACTGTCAACGCCGCCTCTTCGACCACCGGCAGGTCGCTGGTCCCTGCCGCAGCGATCACAATCCCGGGCTGACGCACCTGGTCCGCTGCACGGTCCACCCAGAGACACCGTGCCACTGCATCGTAGCGCAGATCCGGCACGCGCACAGAGGCAGCTTCGTATTGCTCGACAGTGGCCCGGGTGCCCAGCAGACGGGGGCCACGCGCCGCCAGCCGCTCGGCAATGCCGGCCACCTGTTCGGGGGTTTTGCCCGCACAAAAAATCACCTCCGGAAACCCCCAACGCAACGCACGGTGATGGTCCACCTGCGCATAGCCCAGATCCTCAAAGGGCAAAGAGCGCAACCGTTCTACTGCTGCGTCCACGCTGACTTCACCGGTTGCCAACTGATCCAGCAGTTGGCGCAGTGCTCTTTGATCCATCTCTGCCCTGTCTCCTTTGCTCTCCATTTCTCTGCCCCCCATCATACCACAGCCGCTCCCCAACGACGTACCAAACGCACCCGGATGCAGCAGCGCGCCAGACAACCGCACCCATCCCTGTCGCACCATTTTTGTTTTTCACCGCAGAGCATATATACTATTTTCATATACTTGCGGTTCGTTGTTTGGAGAAGTGTATGCAAAAAGCACGTCTCTTTCCCAATGGGCAGAGCCAGGCCGTGCGGCTCCCCAAAGAATTTCGCTTCGAAGGAGAGTGGGTCTATCTCCAGCGCGCAGGCAACGCTGTCGTGCTGCTCCCCCAGCACGCGCCCTGGCAGGCGTTGGTCGACAGCCTGGAGCTCTTCACAGCCGATTTTGGTTTTGAAGCCTGCCCGGCAGATTCCAGATAGCCATGGCCAGACCCCATCCGATCCGGGCCCTGCTCGACACCAGCTACTGTCTGTTTTTGATTCGCTGCCGCCCAGCCGAAGAGGTGGCAGCGCTGGCGGCCCAGACGCCAGGGAGCCTGGCCGTCTCTGCGTTGACGGTCGCTGCCTTGCAGAGGCATGGCTGGCAGAGCAGCAACCCCGAACGCAACCGGCGGGCGATCGAGCAGTTTCTGCTTCCGCTGACCGTGCTCGACTTCGACAGCCGCGCTGCGTGCACGCTGGGGACTTTGCCCGCAGCAGTCGACAGGGCTGGCAGCCACGACCTGCTGCTGGCTGCTCAGGCGCTGCAACACCGCGCCGTCCTGGTCACTGCCAGCCCCGAACGCTATGCCGGGATACCGACCTTGCAGGTGTGCAGCCAGTTGCGCCAGATCGATCGGCTGCCCACAGAGCGCCCCCCCGCCCCCTACACGATTCACCTGAGCGGCAGCCATGATCTTTCTCTGCAGCTGCTGGCGGACTGGCTGCACGCAGAACATCCAGACCGGCGGCTCACAACCGATCCGGTCGGCAGCCTGCTCGGGCTGATGTCGCTGCTGCAAGGGAAGGCCCATCTGGCGGGCAGCCATCTGTTCGATGCAGCGACAGGTGATTTCAACATTGGGCCTGTGCACAGGATCTTGGCGCCAAGTGGGCTGCATGTCGTGATCATCGGCTTCGTGGAACGCGTCCAGGGACTTCTGGTCGCCCGCGGCAACCCCAGACAGATCCATTCGCTGGCTGACCTGGCACGCGGGGATGTGCAGTTTATCAACCGCCAGCGTGGGGCGGGCACCCGAGTGTTGTTGGAGCATCAGCTTGGTCAGCTGGCCCTCGACCCCGGCCAGATCCAGGGCTACACCGACACAGCGACCTCCCATCTGGCCGTCGCCGCGTCGGTCGCCCAGGGCAATGCCGACTGTGGGCTGGGCATTCAGGCCGCGGCCCAGGCGTTCGACCTGGAGTTTTTGCCGGTGGCTGCGGAACGTTTCGACCTGGTAATTCCGGTAGAGTATTTTGAGAGTGCCCTGTTGGCGCCGCTGCTGGCCCTGCTGCGCCGCCGCGACCCAGGCTTCTGTGGCCGTGTGGCGGCCCTGGGTGGGTACAACACCTGGCCGATGGGCCAGCTGCTGGCCGAAGTATAAACGTCGTTTTGAGCGCGATGGATCTGTCACAAAAGCATGGCTAATTTTCTTGAAGGCTTTTACCAGCCATTCCAGCTGCTGCTCGGCGGCGACCCGCAGCTGGCCGCCATCGTCCTGCTTTCGCTGCGCGTCTCTGGAATCGCCCTGGCCATCAGCGCCGTGATCGGGATCCCGCTCGGCGCGCTGCTGGGGCTGACCCGATTTTATGGCCGCCCGCTGGTCGTTGCGCTCGTTTACACCGGGATGGCTTTCCCGCCGGTGGTGATTGGCCTCTTCGTCTATCTGCTGCTCTCGCGCTCGGGGCCGCTGGGCGCATTGGCGCTGGGTTGGATTCCCCGGCTCTTCACCCCGGAGGCGATGATCCTGGCCCAGGTGATCATTGCCCTGCCCTTGGTCGCCGGTTTTACGCTGGCGGCGGTGCAGGGTGTGGACCCGGCGCTGCGCCTGCAGATTCAAGCGTTGGGGGCTTCCCGCTGGCAGACGGCCGGGGCAATTCTCGAGGAAGCGCGTGTCGGGGTGGTGGCAGCTGTGGTCGCAGGGTTTGGCGGCATCCTCTCCGAAGTAGGGGCTGTCATGCTGGTCGGCGGCAACATCGCGGGCCAGACGCGCGTGCTGACAACCGCCATCGTGCTGGAAACCAACAAAGGCAACTTTGCGTTGGCCCTGGCGCTCGGCGGTGTCCTGCTCGGCATTGCCTTTGCAGCCAACTTGCTGATCCTGCGCCTGGAGGGGCGTTCTTGGCATTCATGAGCGATCTGTACACGCTGCAGGGCGTCACGGTGCGCTACGGCGCGCACACGGTCCTGGCTGTCGACAAGCTGGCGATCCGGCGGGGCGAGATCCTGTCTGTGGTTGGGCCCAGCGGCGCCGGCAAGAGCACCCTGCTGCGCCTGCTCAACTTTCTCCAGCCCCCCACCAGCGGCGCGATCCACTTCGACGGCATCCCCTTCAGCGCAGATCGGGCCGCCACACTGGAGATGCGCCGCCGCGTGACGACAGTCTTTCAGCGTCCTGTGCTGCTCCGCCGCAGCGTAGAAGCCAACATCACCTATGGGCTGCGGCTGCGGGGCCAGCGCGGGGAAGCTGCGGCCCTCCACGCCACCCTGGCGTCGGTCGGTCTGGCGGAGCTGGCCCAACAGCCCGCACGCACCCTTTCCAGCGGGGAGGCGCAGCGCGTGGCGCTGGCCCGCGCGCTGGTGCTGCGCCCGGAGGCGCTCTTGCTCGACGAGCCGACCGCCAATCTGGATCCCTACAATGTCGGGCTGATCGAACAGAACATCGCCAGGCTCAACCAGGAACAGCAGACCACGATCGTGCTGGTCACCCACAACCTCCACCAGGCGCGACGGCTGGCCCATCGCGTTCTTCTCCTGCTCGACGGCCATCCGGTGGAAACGGCTGCCACGCAGACCTTTTTTGAATGTCCCCACGACCCACGCACCGCTGCGTTTGTGCGCGGCGACATGGTGTACTGATTTTTTGGTTCTCTCTTTCTCATCACAAAGGAGTTCACAATGAAACATCGCTTCTTCCCTCTTTTGGGGCTGTTGGCGTTTTTGCTGAGCGCCTGTCAGCCTGTCCAGGCGCCGGCCGAGCTGATCCTGGCCACGACCACCAGCACCCAGGACTCGGGTCTGCTCGACGCGATTTTGCCCGTCTTCGAAGCGGACGCCCAGGCCAGCGTCAGTGTCGTCGCTGTCGGCACGGGCCAGGCGCTGCAGCTCGGCACCGACTGCAACGCCGACGTCGTCCTTGTCCACGCACGGGCGCGCGAGGAGGCCTTTCTGGAAGCAGGCGACGGCATTCGCCGTGAAGAGGTGATGTACAACGATTTTGTCCTGCTCGGCCCGCCCGACGACCCGGCAGGGATTCTCGGCATGGCTGACAGCGCCGCCGCCCTGGCCAAAATTGCCGAGACGGGGGCCCCTTTTATCTCGCGCGGGGACGACTCGGGGACCCACACCAAAGAGCTTTCGATCTGGAAGGCCGCGGGGATCGAGCCGGCCGGCGACTGGTACATCTCTGCCGGCCAGGGCATGGGGGCTGTGTTGACCATGGCCAACGAACAGCAGGCCTACACCTTGAGCGACCGCGCCACCTACCTGGCCCGCACGCTCGAAGGCATCGATCTGGGGGTCGCTGTGGAGGGTGACCCAGCCCTCTTCAACCCCTACGGGGTCCTTGTGGTCAACCCCGAGCGCTGTCCCAATGTGAACGACGAGCTGGCCAACCACTTTGTCGACTGGCTTGTCTCCGTGCCGGTTCAGGAGCAGATCGCCGCCTATGGCCAGGATACATTCGGCCAGTCGCTCTTCATCCCCGATTCAGAAGGCTGGCGCAACCGCTGATGGCTGGGCACTGTCGGGGCAGCTGTGCCTCCCCGACAGTGCCTCTCTGCAAACTTGCTCAGCCGCAGCGAAGTTTTGGCCTTGCTCCACAGCTCTCCTATACAATAGAGCCATCGTTCAGAGAAAGAGAGCAGGCGATGATTCTGGTTGGGGTGCTTGTCAACACGTTGGCGATTGTCTTCGGCGCTCTGCTCGGGCTGCTGCTGGGCAAAAGGGTCCCGGAAAAAGTGACGCAGACGGTGCTTGGGGGGCTCGGGCTGAGTGTGCTGTATGTGGGCATCCGGGGTTCATTGGACGGGGAAAACGCCGCGCTGGCCATTCTGTCCGTTGTCATCGGGGGCGTACTCGGCGAATTCCTCGACATCGACGCCAGGCTCCACCAGGCTGGGGAGGCACTGCGCTCCCGGCTGGCTATCCAACATTCGAGCCACTCCTTTGCGGAAGGCTTTGTGACCTGCACGCTTGTCTTCTGTGTCGGCGCGATGGCCATCGTCGGTTCGCTGCAGAGCGGGCTGAGCGGCAACCATGCGACCCTGTTTGCCAAGGCAGTGTTGGACGGTGTCTTTGCCCTGGTGATGGCCACCACGCTGGGGGTCGGGGTTCTCTTTTCGGCGGCGTCTGTGCTGGTCTACCAGGGGGCACTCACCTTGGCGGCCCAGGCGATCTCCGGTTTTCTGACCCAACCCATGATCGACGAGATGAACTGCGTGGGGTCGCTGCTGATCATCGGGATCGCGCTCAATCTGCTCGGTGTGACCAGGCTCAAGATCGCCAACTTTCTCCTGGCACCGCTGCTGCCGATTCTGTTTCACTGGTTTTTCTAAAGCCCCCCTGCGAGAATTGCATCAATTCTCCCCTCTATTTGACGCGCGCTGCCAAAAGTCCTACTATACAGTCTCGGTGCGCGGCATCAGGCTGACCGGCGCCTTTTTTTTGAGTTTCATGGGGGGAGTTTCTAATGCGTCTGATTCCACGCAAACTGTTTTTGACCTGCGGCGTTGGTACCCACAAACAAAAGCTGACCAGCTTTGAATTGGCGTTGCGCGATGCCGGCATCGCCCATTTCAACCTGGTACGGGTTTCGTCAATTTTTCCGCCCCACTGCCAGATCGTGAGCAAAGAAGATGGGCTGCTTCTCCTCCAGCCCGGCGAAATCGTCTTTTCTGTGATCGCAGAGATGGCCAGCAACGAACCGGGTCGGCGTATCGCTGCCTCGATCGGGGTCGCCCGCCCTGCCGACCACGACAAATATGGCTACCTTTCCGAACACCACACCTATGGCCAGACCGAACAGGAGGCCGGCGATTATGCCGAAGACCTGGCAGCCACGATGCTCGCCACCACCCTGGGCATCAATTTTGATGCCAACAAAGACTACAACGAGCGGCGTGAGCAGTACATGATGGGCGGCGAGATTGTCGACAGCACCAGTATCACGATGGCGATCACCGCTGTACCTGGCGGCATCTGGACGACCGTGATCAGTGCAGCGATCTTGATCTGACCTATGACGGCCACACCTGACAATTTTCTGGGGCTGGACGAGCCCTTCTCCGACTACAACACAGCGCGGGTGCTCGTCTTGCCCATTCCTCTGGAAGCAACCGTCAGCTACGGCGGCGGGACCGCCGCCGGCCCGCAGGCCATCTTGGCTGCTTCACAGCAGGTGGAGCTCTACGACCGCGACTACGACGCCGAACCGGCCCTCGCTTACGGGGTCCATACGCTGCCGGCGGTTGCGTTGCCCGCTGACCCTGCGGCGGCGGTGGACGCGATCCAGGCTGCCGTCGCCCGTGCAGCCCGCAGCGGCAAACTGGTCGTGGGGCTGGGCGGCGAACATACGGTCAGTGTCGGCTTCGGGCGCGGGCTGGTCGAGGCGCTGGGAGGGCCGATCACGGTTGTGCAGATCGACGCGCACAGCGACCTGCGCGACCGCTACGCAGGAACACCCTACAGCCATGCCTGTGTTGCCCGCCGCCTGCTGGAGCTGCCGGCGGTCGAACAGCTGCTGCAACTGGGCATCCGTTCGGTCTGCCCAGAGGAGGTTGCGTACAGCCGTGCCCATCCAGAACGGCTGGGCCTCTGGTACGCCGAAGCCGTGCATGACGGCAGCTGGCATGCCGCCTTCCTCGAACGGGTGCGGGGCCGGCGCGTCTACCTGACCATCGATGTCGACGGGCTGGACCCTGCGGTCGTGCCGGCCACCGGCACCCCTGAACCCGATGGGCTGACCTGGGCCGAGAGCTTGTCGATCTTGCATGCGCTGAACGCCCATGCAACTGTCGTCGGAATCGATTGCGTCGAGCTGTCGCCTGTGGCCGGCTTGCATATGGCAGACTTTGCCGTCGCCAAGCTGCTCTACAAAGCGATCTCTTACGCAATTCTTTCCCCGTTCTAACGATCTGCGGTCGGCGAGCGCTGCCCAGCTTCATGCAGCGCTCGCCTTTGTTTCAGGAGTGACCTATGGAAAACGCACAGGCAATCCGGGCCTTTGTTCGCCACCACTACCGACACTTCAACGCAGCTGCGCTGGTCGACGCCGCCGAAGGCTACGTCTCTTTTCTCGCCCAGGGTGGCCAGATGCTGGTCACCCTGGCTGGGGCAATGAGCACCGCAGAGTTGGGCCTCTCGCTGGCAGAAATGATCCGCCAGGACAAAATCCATGCCATCTCCTGCACCGGCGCCAACTTGGAAGAGGACCTCTACAACCTGGTCGCCCACGACTCCTATGTGCGCGTGCCCAACTATCGTGACCTGACCCCAAAAGACGAACAGGCACTGCTGGAGCGCCATCTCAACCGCGTCACCGATACCTGCATCCCCGAAGAAGAGGCGATCCGCCGGATCGAAACAGCCATTCTCGCAGAGTGGCAGGCCGCTGACCAGGCTGGCGAGCGCTTTTTCCCCCATGAATTTCTCTACCGCATCCTGCGCAGCGGCAAGCTGGCCCCCTCTTTTCAGATCGACCCCAAAGATTCCTGGCTCATGGCAGCCTGCGAAAAAAATCTGCCGATCTTTGTGCCCGGTTGGGAAGACTCGACCACAGGCAATATCTACGCAGCACACTGCATGGCCGGGGATCTCCGCAATGTCCACACCGTGCGCACCGGCATCGAATACATGATGCAGCTTGCCCAGTGGTATTCGGCGACGACCGCCAGCAGCCCGGTCGGCTTTTTTCAGATAGGCGGCGGGATCGCCGGCGATTTCCCCATCTGTGTCGTGCCCATGATGCGGCAGGACCTCGAACGCACAGACATTCCGCTGTGGGCCTACTTCTGCCAGATCAGCGATTCGACGACCAGCTACGGCTCCTACTCCGGCGCTGTGCCCAATGAGAAGATCACCTGGGAGAAGCTCGACCTCAACACACCCAAATTTATTGTGGAGAGCGACGCCACGATTGTGGTGCCGCTGATCTTCGCCTACGTGCTAGGCAGTTGAACGAACGGCTGCACTGGCGGCTTGCTTCCCGCCAGTGCAGCCATGGCTTCACGCTGTGGCCAGCGCTGCGATCTGCGTCTCGGCCAGCCCGACCCCTGCTTTGAGCAGTTCCTCGACCTGGCCCTCTGAAGCGGCTTCGGCATAGATGCGCAGCACCGGTTCGGTGCCGCTCGGCCGGATCAACAGCCAGCTGTTGTCGACCCGTGTATACTTGACGCCGTCGCGGTCGTTGACCTGACCGACCGCGACCCCCCCCAGCTGCTGCGGCAGCTGGGCCATCAACCCACGCACCAGATCCGCCTTTTTGAAGGGACGCACCGGCTGGTCGATCCGGCCATACCGAAAGCTGCCAATGTCTTGGGCCGCCATCAAATCTGCCAGCAACACCCCCAGCGGCCGGCGCTGGACAGCCACCATCTCGGCCAGCAGCAGCCCCATCAACACCCCGTCCCCCTCCGGAATATGGCCCAGAATGCTGATCCCGCCGCTCTCTTCGCCACCGATCAACACCGGTTCGCGCAGCATATGCTCGGTGATGTGGTTGAAACCGACCGGCGTCTCGTGGAGCGTCAGCCCATAGCGCTCGGCCAGCCGGTTGAGCATCTGCGTCGTGCTTACAGTCTTGACCACGCTGCCCCGCAACGACCGCTGGCCGACCAGGTATTCGAGCACCAACGCCATGATCGCATGCGGGTCTACAAACTGGCCATCCACATCGACTGCACCGATGCGGTCAGCGTCGCCGTCCGTCGCCAGCCCCAGATGGTATTTCCCAGAACAGATCGTCTCCATCAACGGCCCAAGATGGCGGGCGATCGGTTCTGGATGGATCCCGTTGAAGCCCGGATTCATTTCGCTGCGCAGCTCGTGCACCTGACATCCGGCATCGCGCAGCAGCCTGGCCAGGTAGATGCGACCCGCACCGTACATCGCATCCACCGCCACCACCAGCTGCGCCTCGGCGATCGCTGCAAAATTGACCAGACGGCGCACATGGGATTCATAGGCCGGAAACGGGTCGAACCGCGTGATCAGCCCCTGCGCTGCACTGAATTCGATGCGCCGCGGGGGCGTATCTCCAGCCGCCAGGATCCGCCGTTCCACCTCTTTGCACGCTGCCGGGCTGGCCGACCCCCCAAAAGCAGCCTTGAGCTTGATCCCGTTGTAGCGCGGCGGGTTGTGGCTGGCTGTGATCATCACCCCTCCGTCTGCTCCCTTGTCGACAACGGCATAGCTGACCATCGGCGTCGGGGCGTCGCTAGCGGTGAGCCAGACAGCAATCCCGTTGGCCGCCAGCACCTCGGCCACCGCTTGAGCGTAGCGGTCGCTCAAAAAGCGCGTGTCATAGCCCACCACCAGCGACGGCTGCTGGGCAGGCGGCCTGTCACCAGGCTGGCTGGCGCGGTCGGCCAACGTCTTCTCGGCGATCGCCTGTGCCACCCTGCGCACGTTGTCGAAGGTGAATTCTTCGCTGATGACCGCCCGCCAGCCGTCTGTACCAAAATGAATGGACATACTCCCTCTTTCTCTCTTGCCAGGTCCCACAACAGTCGTTTCAGATCGGCACAGCTACCCTGTCGGTGGCAGGGTGTCAGAGCGAGGACGAAACCGGATTTCGCCCTGCCGCTCCGGATGATAGCCGGTGACGCCAGCATAATAGGCGCGAATTCTGGCCAGGTCCGCCTCCATATCCCCCGTGATCGGCGCCACTCTCCCACAGGCAATGTATTTGTGGGCGTAGTCGATCGACGCCAAAATCACCGGCACATCGGCGCGCTGGGCAATATGGTAAAAACCGCTCTTCCAGTATTCCGACCGGCTGCGCGTTCCTTCAGGAGTGATCGCCAGAACCATCTGCGGGCGACGAGCAAACTCGCTGGCCACCCGGTCGACAAATTGGGTCTGCTCGCGACGGTTGACCGGAATTCCGCCCAGCCAACGCGTGATCCTCCCCATCCCCCCTCGGAAAAACGAGTCTTTGACCAAAAAATTGGAGAAAGGCAGCGCATAGGCACGGCTAAAAATAAAGCCGATCACAAAGTCCAGATTGGATGTATGGGGGGCCACCACAATGATAAACTTGCAGCCCGACGGCGCCTGGTATTCCCCACGCCACCCCAGCAGACGAAAAAGCCCATACCAGACGCTCTGCAGCAGTGTACGCCGCCGCCGAGCAGGCTGTGGGTCCTGCGCAGGCTGTGGGTCCTGCATCGCTCCTCCTCCCCAGAACGAAGGCGCGTGCTGTTTGACAGCACGCGCCCGACAACCTTGTGACCAGGGTCCACTGGCCCGGTCAGAAAATTCCCAGCTCTTCTTTGGCTTCCTCTGACATCATATCTGGGTTCCAAAAAGGAGACCAGGTCAGATGGATGTTGACCTCTTCCACCTCTGGAAACGCCGCGTGGGTCTCACGCTGCACATTGGTGATGATCTCGGGCCCGGCCGGGCAGCCCGGGCTGGTCAGGGTCATCGTGATCTCGACCGTCTTCTTTTCGGTGATCTCGACATCGTAGATCAGGCCCAGGTCGACAACATTCATCATCAACTCTGGATCCTTGACCCGGTCACGGATCACCTCCCGCACATCTGTACTGGTTGGCAGAGCCATCGCATCCCTCCTTGCATTCACATCAGACAATTCACAGCTCGATCCAGATCATCCCCTCTCGGATCTGAACGGCATAGGTTCGGGTCGGCTCGAAGGCCGGGAAGCTCAGGGCGGCACCGGTGCGGATATCGAAACGGGCGCCGTGCCGTGGGCACTGGATCTGGCAGCCGTTGACAAGCTTTCCTTCCACAAGCGGCCCCCCATCGTGGGTGCAGACATCTTCGATCGCATAGATCTCCCCCTCCAGATTGAAAAGGGCGATCCGGGTGCGGTTCACTTCGACCAGTTTGCTGGCGCCAGCCGGCAGGTCGGCGACGGCGGCGACTTGAATGGATGGACTCATGGTGTTTTCGACAGAGAGGTCAAAAATTTCTGGATCTGTTTCATCGTCGTGTGATTGGGCGGCATTGGGCGGTGCAAAAAACATCTTGCTCGTTTCTCCGTCATTCGGGCCACTCTTCCAAACCGTACGCGCCTGCCTTGAGCACCTTGAGGGGCAACAGCGCACATTTCAGACGCACTGGACCGATTTCGATCCCCAACATTTCCAGTATATATTCTTTGTCGAATGCCCGGATTTCTTCCATCGTCTTGCCGAGGATCTCCTCCATCAACATGCTGGCAGTCGCCTGGCTGATGGCGCAGCCATGTCCGTCGAAGGCCGCATCGACGACGATTCCGTCTATCACCTTCAGCTCTACCGTCACTTCGTCGCCACAAAACGGGTTGTGGTCGTGGGAGCGGATGTCCGGGGCGGCCAGGTGTCCTTTGTGGCGTGGATGTTTGTAGTAGTCCAGAATGGCTTCTCGGTACAGATCGTCGCTCACAGCGTCTATCCCTTCTGTCCAGCAAACAGTTGCCGGGTTTTGTGCAGGGCTGCCACCAACGCGTCGACCTCTTCCACCGTATTGTAGAGATAGAAGCTGGCCCGAGCGCTGGCCTGGACCCCCAGCTCTGCGTGGAGAGGCTGGGCGCAGTGGTGGCCGGCCCGCACTGCAACCCCTGAACGGTCCAAGAGGGCAGCGATGTCGTGGGGGTGCACATTGTTCAAGGTGAACGCCAGCAGCCCGCCGCGCGCCTCCGGGCCAGGCCCCAGAATCTGTAGCCCTTCGACTTCGGCCATCCGGGCGTACGCGTAGGCGGTCAACGCCCGCTCGTGGGCATGTACCCACTCCATCCCAATTTGGGTCAGATAGTCGACAGCCGCTCCCAGGCCGATCGCCTCGGCGATCGCTGGGGTACCGGCTTCAAACTTGTACGGGATGGTGTTCCAGCGGCTTCCTTGCAGGGTCACCTCACGAATCATGTCGCCGCCCCCCAGAAAAGGAGGCATTGACTCGAGAAGTTCGCGCTTGCCGTACAAGACCCCGATCCCCGTCGGCCCGCACATT
>CAIOHJ010000113.1 GCA_903858085.1 uncultured Chloroflexota bacterium | reverse complement strand
GGCAGCCAACTGCCGCCGGTTCGATTCGGCCTGGCGCTGGAGGAGGAATCGACGCGTACGACCGACGACGCCCTTGTGCTGGCCTCAACCGGCGACGAGCCGACAGCAGTCCGCTTCACCTACACCGATCTGGCAAACGGACAACTGTTTGTGATGAAGGTCTACCGGGACGGAGTCGAAGCCCCGTGGATGCGCGTGGTGCAGAGCTGGACACTTGGTGCGACAGGCGAAGCAGTACTGCCGCTGTCGTCCAGTAGCCAGTTTACGCTCACAGACGGTGACTACAGGGTCGAGTTCTACCTGGATGGCAGGCTCCTACAGGAAGGCCGTTTCCAGCTCGGAACTGAATGAGATCATTCGCTCAACAGCAAAAGGACTCTCACAGGTAGTTGCGAATGCTCGGTCGACTCCTGCACTTCTACGAGATAAAGGCGACCCTGATCTTGGGCAGCCTGATCGCGCTGGTCACACTCATGTTCTCGACGACCAGCCTCGCATCGTCGCCCAATCTGAATACAACTTCCTGGGTTGCCGACAACAACTCTCCACAGGGTTCACCGACCCAATTCGATTGGTCATGGCTCGACTGGTTTGCCCCGCCTCAGTTGACTACCAATGCGTATGTCGATAAAAACACTCAGGTCAACCGCCAGCTGCTCGGGCCGAGAACTTCTTTTCTGCAGAGCAATCCCCAAGGCACGCCGGTTGTCGCCAGCATCGCACCGCTTTCTTCCAGCGCACAGGGTTCTGCTGAGTCCGCCGCAGAGGTCAACCTTCCGCCAGAAGGCAGCGGTTACGTGCTTGACTTCAAACTGGATCAAGATGGGCTCGGCTTTCGCAACTATGGCTCCCGTTTTCCAGAAGGCGACCTGACACCCGAAGACGTTCGCATGTTGTTTGGGGATGAGGTCTGTCTTCAGATCGAGGGGGAGCAGTGTACCCCGACACCGGCCGCGCAGATGTGGATCGACACCATGGTCGACTATATGCGGGCAGGCCACTGCGCCGGTTTCACGGTGGCAGCCTCACGCTTTCGTCTTGGCGAAATGGCACCCCTCGACTTTGCCGCTGCAGCCGCCAATCCCTTCGAGATCGACCAGAATGTGCCAATCATGCGCCAGATTGCGCGTGATTGGGTCTTGCAGGTGACGCCAGAAGTTGCCAGCCAGAGTGTCATCGGCACGCCGCGCCAGATCATCGACCGGCTGCTAGAGGCGCAAGAGCTGGTCGATCTGGGCATCTTCAGCCGGTCTGGCGGCGGCCATTCGGTGCTGGCCTACGGCGTCGCCGATCAGGGAGATGGCATCTTCCACATCCTGATCTACGACAACAACTGGCCAGGGCAGCCCCTCTATGTGGAGGTCGACTACCGCGCCAACACCTGGCGTTACTCGCTGGCGGCTACCGACCCTTCGCAGGATGCGGCAGCCTGGGAAGGCGATGCCCGCACCCGCTCGCTCCTCTATGTCCCCTTCGACGCGTACCGCCAGCCGGTGAGTTGCCCTTTCTGCCCAGCGACGGAGGAGAAGGAACAGGTCAGCCTTGCCCTGAGCGGCGCAGAAGCGCATCTGACCGCCACAGACGCCGAGGGCAACCAGGCGGGCTATGTGGATGGGGAATTTGTGGCAGAGATTCCCGGCGCCGAGCTGGTCTTCATCAAAGACACGATGTACCAGGATCGCCAGCCGATCATCGTGCTGCCGTTGACCACGACAGTTGAGACACAGATTACCGCGCGCCCTGGCTTTGAGCGCGCGCGCGGCAGCCTGCGCATGGTAGGCGACGGGGTGACCGCAGCCATCGAAGGCATCAGCGTGGAAGAGGGCACTGCCCACGATCTCAGCATCAGCGAGGGAGGGGCCAACTTTTCCTTCGCACCCGGCGGCGCGACAAGCCCCGTTTTCAAAATCGCTGCGGAACAGGAGGGGGGAGCCGCGGTGTTGGCCACGCTCGCCAACGCCGACATCGGTGTGGGTGGAGAACTGGCGCTCAGCATCGATCGAACAGACGGCAACCTCCAGCTCGGCGGCAGCGGCGTGGAAGGCGCCAGCCTGATCCTTTCCAAAGTGGATGAAACAGGCACACATGTCTTTGCCACCGACGATGTGAATGTGCCGGCAGGCGGCGCGCTGCAGCTGGAGGTGGCCGGCTGGGACGGCAGCAGCGCGTTGCAGGCAGCGGTCGACCCGTCCGGCAGCGGCACCTTTGCGCCGGCAGCACCGCTGGAGAACCAGCCATTGTCACAGGTGCTGGCTGGGGTGGAGAGCGCCGAGGTCATGGAAGCTTTTCTGGCCACAGCGGACGACTATCTGAATCCAGAGCTGACCAACGAAGTGCTGGATGTGCTACGTGAGAGCAGCTTCAGCGGGGGCCAGATCGGCGCGGTGCTGGCCGTGCTGGCGCGCGCCAATTTGGACACGACGGCGATTGCCGAATTTGTCTCGACCCTGGATCGGCCTGCCGGCGATCTGGCCAACATCGTCTCCAGCTTACCCCTGGAGCCTGCAGGCACGCAGGCGTTGATCGAAACACTCGATCTGCCGGCTGAAACACTGGTGGACTTGAAAGCGAATGTCGCCTTGAACGAACAAGCCGATGCGCTGGCCAGTGAGGTCGAATTCAACCGCCTGCAGGATGATCCGGTGCAGCTGGCCGTCTTCCTGTCGGAACAGGATCTCCCGGCTGCCGTGCTGGGCAAAACGTTGGGCGCAGTCGATCTGCCGGTGGAACGGCTGGCGACTGTGCTGATCGAGTCGCCGCTGCCGCCGGCTGAGCTGGCTGTCGCGCTCAGCGAAGTTCCGTTGCCGCCACAGTCACTGGCGGGGGTGATCAATGAGATCGCACTGCCGCCGGCTGACCTGGCGGTGGTGGTCTCCAACCTGACGGTTGCCCCTGAGGCGGCCGTCGACCTATTGACCAACCTGGATGCGACGCCAGCCACGGTGGCCGAACTGGCTGCGGCGCTGGAAATGCCTGAGGAATTGGCAGCGCTCGCAGTCGCCAGGGCAGAAGCGAACGCGTCTGACAGCCTGGCGACGACTTCAGAAATGACGAGCACAGAAACACTCAGCACAACGCCGGCCAGTTCCACACCCACAGTAGAGGCGACTGCCGTCTTGTCGGCAACGCCTACATCCATCCCACCCACGCCTGTCCCACCCACGCCTGTCCCACCCACGCCTGTCCCACCCACGCCTGTCCCACCCACGCCAACGTTGACACTATTTGCGCCGACCGCAACGGCGACGTTTGTCCCGTTTGTGCCAACCGCCATGCCAACTGCCACGCCGACGGCCACGCCAACTGCCACGCCGACGGCCACGCCGACGGCCACGCCAACTGCCACGCCGACGGCCACGCCAACTGCCACGCCGACGGCCACGCCGACGGCCACGCCAACGGCCACGCCAACGGCCACGCCGACGGCCACGCCGACGGCCACGCCGACGGCCACGCCGACGGCCACGCCGACGGCCACACCCACATTGATACCTGCAGCGGTTCTGACGAGCGTCGGCATCACAAATACGAGTCCAAGCACCCTGTGGAGCACAACCATCTTCACAGCGACCATTGCCGGCGACAATTTAGACAACGGTGATGTCATCACCTATACATGGCGATTCGGCGACGACACGCCCGTCATCCACAGTGGGAGCGGCCTCAGTGCGACCTATGCTTACACCTACACCGCAGTAGGCAGCTACACCGCCGTGGTCACCGCCACCAACGGCGTCAGCCAGGTCACCGCCAGCACGCTGGTCACAGTCATCGACCGCGCCATCACGGGGCTGAGCGCAGACAGCAGCGGCACGACGCGGCTGGGCAGCGCGACTGCCTTCACCGCCACGATCCTCGGCGGCAGCAACGTGAGCTACGCCTGGGCCTTCGGCGACGGCACCACAGGCAGCGGTGCCAATCCTACCCGCACCTACGCCAGTATCG
>CAIOHJ010000112.1 GCA_903858085.1 uncultured Chloroflexota bacterium | reverse complement strand
GTTGCGCGCAGGTAATCCAGCTCCGACGTCCCAGAAATCGTCTGATAGAGTGAGATTGGGGTAGAGGTCACCGGTGTGGAGAGGCGAATCAAAGCCAGGTCGTGGTCCAACTGGGTTGGATCATAGCCGGGGTGGGGGATCACCTGGGCCCCGGGGATGCGCACACCGCTGTCGGAAAGGCGGTGTGCGCCGACGAGCAGATCGATCAACGAGGATTCTTTTCCTTCGACGCAGTGGGCAGCGGTCAGCACCCACTCTTCGTCGATCAAGGAACCGCCACAAAACTGCCCTGCGTAGGTATTGGGCTGGAGAGGGTCGATCAGCGCAACCTGCCAGGGATATGCGCCGGGCTGGGCTTCGCGCCCGCCGAGGATGTCTGGGGCATGGGCAGGTTCCTGGGCGGTCACGCCGCTGGCGAACCACAGGAAACCGCCCAACATCCAGAGGAGGGGCAACACCCACAAACCAAACTTTACGAACGGGGGGGATCGTCTGATTCTCATGGGGGCCTCCATTGGGCAAAAAACTCAAAACGAAAAGGAATGTATCTTACAACAGTTTTGTCCAGAACAACAAAAATTTCTATTCGACGGATTGGGTGCTAGAATAGAGTGAACAATCTCTTTGTCAGGGGGGCAAGATGGTTGAATATCGGCAGTCTGTTTCATGGTGGTGTCTGGTGCCGGCGCTGCTCAGCCCAGAGGAGCTGTTGCGTGCTGCGGTGGAGATCGGCTATGCTGCGGTAGAACTGTTGCCCGAGCTCTACTGGCCGCTGGCGTGCGAACATGGGTTGGCCATCGCTGCGGTCAACGGCCATGCTTCGATCGAAGCTGGGCTCAACCAGCGTGCCAACCATGCCCGCATCGTGCGCGAGCTGGAGGCCAACATCGCCAAGGCTGCGACTTGGGGGATTGCCAATTTGATCTGTTTCAGCGGCAATCGGGGGAACCTCGACGACACTGCTGGGGTTGAAGCGACCGCAGAGGCTCTGGCCCGGGTTGCCCGGCGGGCCGAAGCGGCTGGTGTGACCCTGCTGCTGGAGCTGCTCAACAGCAAGGTGGACCATCCCGACTACCAGGCGGACCAGACCCGCTGGGCAGTGGAGGTCTGTCGGCAGGTTGGCTCGCCGGCGGTCAAAGTGCTGTATGACATCTATCACATGCAGATCATGGAGGGAGATATTCTGCGCACGATCGAGCGGGAGCATCTCTGGTTTGGCCACTATCATACAGCGGGGAACCCTGGGCGTGCGGAGCTCGACGCTCGCCAGGAGTTGAATTACCGCCCCATTTTCCAGGCGATCGCTGCGACAGGCTACCGTGGCTACATCGGCCACGAATTTATCCCGCGGGGGGATGCGGTGGCTGCTTTGCGCGACGCCTATCAACTGGCAGCGCAGTGTGGGGAGGAAGGGGGCGGGTGAGGAGCGGTGCGGGTCAGTCGAATTCGTCGCCGGCGCGTTCGTTGAGGGTGCGTTTTCCGGCCTGTGTGGAGAGATTTGGCTCGCGGCCGCGCAGCGAGACTCCCCGGACTCCGGGGGGGGCGGCCAGTTCTTCCTGCTGCACGACTGGGTACTGGGCCATGAGGGCAGCGTCTGCGGGCTGATTGGCAAAGTAGATTCGTTCGCGGCGCAGGGTGCGGGCAAAATCGTCGAAACCGAGCGCGTCGACGACTTCGTCCGGGCGCCCGGTGGCGCCGTTGCGCATCTGCACGCGCAGGAAGATGGAATGTTCTTCGTGCGCTGCATCGTACCCCAGGGCAGCCAGTTCCAGGACCAGCGGGCGCAGGTTGTAGGTATAGCGGCTGCCTTTGCGTTCGCGTTCTCGCCAGATCGTGGCCTGTTTCAGAAAGCCAGCGATGCGTTCTGCAAGCAGAGCGTCGTCGAGCTCACCGGGGGCGGTGTGGAGAAGGATCGTATAGTCCGCCCCGACGATCCACGGTTGGAGGGCTTCACCGGTGGGTGGAATTTCTTCGACGGAGTGCACAAGGACCCCTGGCGGTACCTTGGCGCGCAGGCGTGCGGCGACCTCTGCGACCGGGAGTGGGGGGGAGAGCACGATGTCGAGCGGCTCATGGCGCCCGGTGATCCCGACTCCCAACGGCGCTGCAAATTGGAGGTGGGGTTGGGGGTTGAAGCCTTGTTTGTAGAGCAACGGCAGGTCAGCGCGGCGCAGCGCACGTTCCCAGAGCCGAAACTCATCGTGGTGCGAGATGAATTTGATCGATTCGCCTTTGGCGTACCAGACGCGCACGCGTTGGCGGGCTTCGTGGGTGTCGGTCATCGGTGCCAGCTCTCTTTCAGGCGTTGGGGGGGAGGTGTTGGCTCACTGTGCCGAAGCGCCGCTGCGGCACACGATGGTCGAACTGGCCCTGGCGGTCGGGCGACATTGTGTCGTTGAAATAGAGCGGAATGGGGACGACATCGACCGGCTGGCGGTGGAGGGTGCGTCCCAGCGGCGGGCAGCCCCATCCCTCTGCCGGCGCCTCGCGGCGCTGCTCCTTGAAATAGCCGAGGATCCCACACGAAAAACAGTGCTCGCGGCAGTCATCGACCACCCCGCCAGCGTAGCTGTTGCGGTACTCTTCGATCAAGAAATTCTTTTTGAGCCCGGCGGAGATATGCTCCCAGGGGAGCACCTCGTCCAGCGGACGCTGGCGCCGTGCATACCAGTCCATCTCCAGCCCCAGTTCGGCAAAGGCTGCCTGCCAGGCTGAAAACTGAAAATACTCGCCCCAGCCATCCAGCCGGGCTCCTTTGCGCCAGGCCAGCTCGATGACCTCCGAAAGTCGCCGGTCCCCGCGGGTGAGAAAGGCTTCGACCAAGGTCTCTTCCGGGTTGTTCCACGAAAAATGGATGCCGGGCCCGCGCAGTTCACGCTGCAAGAGGGCGATCTGGGCCTGGATCACGCTCTCTTCTTCCATCGGGACCCACTGGAAGGGGGTGTGGGGTTTGGGCACCAGCGTGCTGACCCCGATGCGTACGTTGGCCTTTTTGCCCAGCTGCCGCCGTCCGACAGCCAGCACGGCTTTGGCCAGGTCGGCGATCGCCTGGACATCTTCGAGCGTCTGGGTGGGGTGGCCGATCATGAAGTACATCTTGATCGTGGTCCAGCCTCGTTTGTAGACCTCCTCGGCGGTGGCGAGCAGCTCGGCGGATGCGATCGGCTTGTTGATGACGTCGCGCAGCCGGTCTGTGGCAGCTTCGGGGGCAAAGGTGAAGCCGGATCTGCGCCGTCCTTTTTCGAGCAGGTCCATCAAGTCGATGCTGAAGCTTTCGATGCGCAGGCTGGGCAGCCCGACACTCAGCTTGCGTGTGCCATGGCGTTCGACGGTGCGGCGCACCAGCTCCTCGACGTAGCTGTAGTCGCTGCTGCTCAGGCTGAGGAAACTGACCTCCTCAAAACCGCAGGCCTCGATCATGGCGTCGACCGCCTCCAGCACCTCTTCGACCGGTCGCTCGCGCACGGGGCGAAAGATCATGCCGGCCTGACAGAAGCGGCAGCCGCGCGTGCAGCCGCGCATGATCTCGATGGCGGCACGGTTGTGGACGACGTTGATGGAGGGGACGATGAAGTGGGTCACCGGCGGTGGCAGGAGGGTCACGACCCGTTTGAGCACCTCTGCTGGCGCCGCAGGGTGGTTGGGGGTGACTGCGGCGACCGAGCCGTCGGCGGCGTACTGTACGGTATAGAACGACGGCACATAGACGCCCGGGAGGGTGGCCAGTGTGGCCAGCAGGGCCTGTCGGTTGGGCGACTGTTGGTTGGCTTTGACCGCTGCAATCACCTCGAAAAGGATCTCTTCCCCCTCACCGACGATCATCGCGTCAAAAAAAGCGCTCATCGGCTCTGGGTTGTAGCAGCCAGAACCGCCGGCAATCACCAAAGGATCCCGATCCCCGCGATCTGCGGCGCGCAGGGGCAGGCCGCTGAGATCCAGCATGGTGAGCACGTTGGTGTAGAGCTGCTCGTAGGGCAGGCTGAAGCCGATCAGGTCAAATTCGGCCAGGGGGTGGCGAGTTTCCAGCCCGTAAAGTGGGATCTGGTCGCGGCGCAGATAGGCTTCGAAGTCAGGCCACGGGCAGTAGACGCGTTCGGCCAGCAGGTCGCTGCGGCGGTTGATCAGGTCGTAGAGCACCATCAACCCCAGGTTGCTGCCCCCGAGCTCGTAGATGTCGGGAAATGTCAGCGCGACTTTGACCTGGATGGCTGGATCCATCCAATCTTTGACCACGCTGTTCAGCTCGCCGCCGGTGTAGCGGGCTGGTTTTTCGACCTTGTGCAGGATGCGGTCAAGGGCGCGGGTGATCTGGCGTGGGGTCAGATGTGACGGTGGATGTGACGGTGGATGTGACATCGGGCTTTCTCTATCTTGTGTTGGCCAGGGTGGGGTTTGCACCCACTGGCTACATTTGGGTCGCTGGAGGGGGCGGGCGTTCCGCCCCTGCAAGGATGATTGATTATACCACAGCGAGCGCGCGCGGAAAGGCTATGGCCAGCAGCAGGGCGCCGGCCAGCAGCAGCACCCCTGTCCCCAGAAAGACCGGGCTCAGCCCGATCTGTTGGGAGATCGCGCCCAGCAGAAAGGGGCTGAGGGTAATGCCGATCCCGCCAGCCATGTTGTAGGCGCCCAGCGCGGCTCCCCGGATCTGTGGCTGCGCGTGCTGGGTGACAAAGGCCTGTCCGGCGGTAAGGAACATCCCGTACGAGATGCCTTCGACCACCAGCGCCAAGCCGAGCTCGGCATAGCCTTGCCAAGAGGCGAGTGCGACTGCAGCAACCCCGCTGAGGGCAATGGCCAGCACCATCAGACGGTGGCTCCACCGTGGGGTGCTCAGCACGCCGAGTGGCACACGGGTCAAGGTGGAGAGCAGCCCGCGCAGGGTGTACAGCCCGCCGATGGCGGCTGCGGAGAAGCCCAGGCTGCTGGCATGGATCGGCAGGAAGCTGACCACGACGGCGCTGAAGACCGGGCTGATCAGCAGGTTGGCCAGTGCGGCGAGCAGGATGGGGCGGCTGCTGGCCAGCACCTGCAGGTTTTGGAGGGGGTTGGCGGCGCGCAGGCCGGTGGCCACTTTTTTGTCGACCAGCGTGATCCAGGCCAGGGCTGCGGAGGCGATGGCGACCAGTGCCAGGATCAGCAGGCTGCCTTCTATATCGAACGACTCTGCCAGCAGCCCGCCCAGCAGCGGACCGGTGGCAAACCCGAGCCCCATGGCTGTGGTCAGCATGCCCATCGCCACCCCGCGTTCGCTGGGTGCGGCGTAGTCGCCCACCATGGCAGCGCCCATTGCAAAGACACAGACGACGCCCAGCCCGAGCAGCATCTGTGCAAGCAGGAGCCAAAGCGGGGTCGGCGCCAGCGCCAGCAGGGTGCTTGACAGCGCAAAGAAGAGACAGCCGGCTGCGATCAGGTGGCGGCGCCCCAGACGGTCGGAGATCAGCCCCAGCGGCACAGCGGCTGTCACCTGCGTTGCGCCGTTGAAGGCGGTCAGGCTGCCGATCAAGAGCAGCGATGCCCCGAGCTCGCGGGCACGCAGCGGCAAAACCAGCAGGATGTAGCCGACAACGATATCGGCGGTGTAGATCACCAAAAAGAGGGCCAGCAGTTCGCGGCGCAACAGCCGCTTCCAGAGGGAAGTCAGGTGCATCAGAGTCCGTTATTCTGTTCAAGATTGTGCATCGACGGGCCAATCACATAGACTATAGGGGATCGGGGTGAATCGACCAAACAGGCTGGCCTGTGCGATTCGAATCCTGGGGGGAGGAGCGGGATGGGGGCTGTCAAAAAGTGGATCAGGGGAGAAACCGATGAACGTCGCTTCATTCAACGAATATCAGCGGGCCTCGCGGCGGACCTGGCAGCGGGTGCACACCGAGCATCCGATCGTCTACCCCACGCTGGGGTTGGTCAACGAAGCGGGGGAGGTTGCGGGCAAGATCAAAAAGATCTTTCGCGACAAACAGGGGGAGATCACGGAGGTGGACCGCGAGGCGCTCAAGCAGGAACTGGGCGATGTTTTGTGGTATCTGGCCCAGATTGCCACCGAGCTGGGGGTTGAGCTCGAGGAGGTGGCCAGCGCCAATCTGGTCAAACTTGCTGGCCGGCTGGAACGTGGCCGGATCGGCGGTGAGGGGGACGATCGGTGAGGGGGACGATCGGTGAGGGGGAAGACAAGCATCAACGGCTTGCATCAAAATGGGCGGGCTGGGTGAGCAGGGGGTGGAATTCGGGGTCGCGCGTGCCGGGCACGAGGCGGCCTGTGACGACCTGGGCATCGTGCTGAAAGACGAGCAGGGCGTTGCGTTCGAGGGCTTCGTGGCGCAGGCGGCGTTTGGTCTCCATGCTTTGCAGCGGTGCAGTGTCGAAGGCGGGCACCCAGGCCAGCCGCTGCAGCTGGACAGCCCAGTTGGCGCTGTCGCCGAGAAAGAGCAGGCATTCCCCCTGACTTTCTACCCAGACGACCTGCAGGGCAGCGGTGTGGCCTGGGGCGATGTCGGTGCGCACACTGCTGGCCAGCCGCTGCGGTCCGTCGACAATTTCAAGCTGGTTGCGTTCGAGCAAGGGGCGAAAATTGTCGGCGATATAGGTGGCGGCTGTGCGTTCGTTGGGGAAGCTGGCGTCGGCCAGGTCGAGCCGCTGGCCAATGTAGCGGGCGCGTGGGAAGACTGGCACCAGGGTGGGCGGCGAGCCGTCCACGGCTTCCCAGCGGGTGGCGCCGCCGGCATGGTCGCCGTGAAAGTGGGTCAGCAGCACGAGGTCGACCTCCTCCGGTTGGAAGCCGGCGCGCGCCAATTCTCCGACCAGCCGCAGGGTGCGGTCGTCCATCCCCAGGCGGGTCCGGACTTTGGGGGGCAGCTTGTCGCCGTGGCCGGTATCGACCAGGATCAGCCCGGCGTCGGATTCGATGAGCAGGGAGCGGGTGTCGACGGGAATTTGATTTTGTTCGTTCGGCTGAATCACCTGCTGCCAGAGCGCGCGCGGGATCAGGCCAAAGAAACCACCGCCGTCGCTGTAGTGGAGGCCGTCGCTCAAAATATGGCAGCGGACCGCACCGATTTGAACTGAATATGCCATACAGGACTCCTTTTGTGGATCTGGGTGTTCTGCCGTTCTGGGGGGGAAGGCGGGCTCATGTCCAGGCGCGGACGAGCTCTGGCAGCCTGTGGAGCGTCTCCAGGGTGGCGTCCGGGTGGAGGGTGTCAGCCAGCTGTTCGTTGTCGTGCAGCACCTGCGGGTCGGTCGTCCCGTGCAGCAGCACGGTCTGTGCGCCCAGCTCGATCCCACAGCGAATATCGACGTGGAGGCTGTCGCCGACCACCACCACTTCGTAGGGCAGACACCCCCAGCGGTCGAGGACAATCTGCAAAAAGCGTGGGTCGGGTTTGCGGTACTCGACACTGCTGCTGCTCAGGCAGAGGTCGAAATAGGGGCGCAGGCCGAGGGTGTCGACCGTCTGTTGAAAGGCGCGGTCGCAGCTGTGGTTGGTGAGCAGGGCGAGCTTGTAGCCAGCCGAACGCAGAGCAGCCAGCGTCTCACGGGTGCCTGGCCGCACGGTCCAGGCGCTCATTTCGGGTGCGTAGAAGTGGTCGACAGCCTGCTGCAGCACCTGTGGGTCCATTCGGCTGGCTGGGTAGCCAAAGAACTGGAGCAGAAAGCTCATGGCGTCGTCGGCCAGATGTTCTTCTTGTTCGTCGGCTGATTTTTTTTCGGAAAAGCGTCGGGCCTCCACAATTTTGGTGTCGAACTGGTCGGGCAGTGTCATCCCGGTGGCGCGCATATAGCTCTCTGCCGCACGTGCCCCT
Source organism: uncultured Chloroflexota bacterium (assembly GCA_903858085.1). Lineage (GTDB taxonomy): Bacteria > Chloroflexota > Anaerolineae > Caldilineales > Caldilineaceae > Caldilinea. The sequence goes on along the minus strand of CAIOHJ010000112.1, from coordinate 5,591 downwards.
TCGGCCATCAGCTCCAACAGCGGGCGTGTGCGGGTGGCCAGGGTGTCGTCGAAGTCGAAGATCACCCCATGGACCTGGGGGGGGGCGGCGGGCAGGGGGCCGCTCAGGTCGGCAAAGAAGTCGTCGACCAGCTGTGCCAGCCGATCTGTCGAGAGGGGGGGGGCGCTCATTTCGGTCACGGTGCCGTAGTTGCGCGGCGTGGGGGCGGGTTCGGGCGGTGGGCCGAAGAGGGTGTACATCTCTGCCGAGCTGAGCGTGCGTCCCTCGCTGCGCACACGGGCGAGGAAACGTTCCTTTTCCTCGACGGTCAGCGGCTCTGGGGTTCGTTCGGTCTCTTCGGATGGGCTGTCGTTCATTGGGTTTGTTCTGTCTCTGCTTCAGGATCGGTTTGTGTTGATTTGGATCGTGGTTCATCATAGCATGGTGGGGGCGTGCAGCCCCAGTTGCGCAAGGGCTTGTGCTCTGCTAGACTGGCAGAACAACCTGTACCCTTTACAAGAAAGGAAGTCCGATGCAAGGCCCATCGATCTGCGTGGTCGGTTCGATCAATCTGGATATGAACACCTATGTCGCTGCGTTCCCGCGGCCTGGAGAAACGATCCAAGGGGAGCGGTTTACGACCGGCTACGGCGGCAAGGGGGCCAACCAGGCGGTGATGGTGGCCCGTCTGGGGGGGGCTGTCCAGATGGTCGGGCGGGTGGGCGACGACATGTTTGGGCAGGAGATGCTGCGCAACCTGGCCAAGGAAGGGGTGGATACCCGCTCTGTGCGGGTGAGCCCGGGTCTTTCTTCGGGGGTGGCGGTGATCACCGTCGAAGCCAGCGGGCAGAACCAGATCGTGGTGGTGGCTGGTGCCAACGGTGAGGTGACGGCCGACGACCTCGACGGTGCTTTGTGGGGTGCTGTCAAGGTGCTGGTCTGTCAGATGGAAGTTCCGATGGCGGCCAATCTGGCGGCGTTGCGGCGGGCACGTGCGGCGGGGGTGCAGACCATTTTCAACTCGGCGCCGGTCAGCAGCCCGATTCCCGAGGAAGTCTATAGATTGGCGGACATTTTTTGTCCGAACGAAAGCGAGGCGGAGCTGCTGACCGGGGTGGCGGTCCACTCGATCGAAGATGCCCGTCGGGCGGCGGCGGAGCTGCGGCGGCGGGGGGCGGCTGCGGCGCTGATCACCTTGGGGAAGCGCGGGTGTCTGTATCTGGACGAGTTTCAGGATCTGCATATCGCCGCTCCTGTGGTCACGGCGGTAGACACCACGGGGGCGGGGGATGCGTTTGTGGGCAGCCTCGCCTTTTTTCTGGCAGAGGGGGTGCCGATCGTTGCGGCGATCGAGCGGGCCCAGGCGATTGCGGCGATCAGCGTACAATCGCCTGGGGCGCAGAGCAGCTACCCGCGCCGAGCGGCGTTGCCGGCGGCGCTGCTGTAGGGGTCAGGAGGGGAGGGCTTCGATTTTTCCGGCCAGCAGGTTGGCTTGGAAGGTGCGTTCCTGGGCGGCGTCGAACAAAACGGTGATCGTTGCTTCTGGACCACTGCCGTCGATTCGGGTGACCACGCCGTCGCCGAACCGGGCGTGGCGCAGCCGGTCGCCGGGGGTCAACACCCACGACACTTCGGTGGCAGGGTCGGCGGGGAGGTTGAGCTGGAGAGCCAGGGCAGCATCGCGGTCCCGCCAGCTGGCCGCCAGGCTCTCCACCATCTGCTCTGGGGCGCGTGCGATCCGGCTGCGCAGCTGTTCGGCTCGGCTGCGGGCGGCTGCCAGGGCTGGCATCCACTGTGCCTTTTCGGGGTCGGGGCGTTCGCTCTGGGCCAACGAGCGGCTGGCGCGCGCCAGCACGCTGAGCAGGCCGTCGACCTGTTTGACCAGCTCTTCTGACAGGTCGAAGGTGGCCAGATGCACGCCGTGGGTACGGCAGAGTTCTGCCCGCACACGCTCGCGTTCTTCATTTTCCAGCGCTTCGAGGTCGCTTTGGCGACCCTGCCCGCGTGCGGTGAGCCCGACGAAACGGACGGCCAGGGGGACTTCGGGGTAGAACTTGTCTAGTTTGAGGCGGCGACGGGTGCTGGGGTTGACCAGCCAGGGGGGGCTGACATTGTCTTGTTCGCTGAACCCGCTAAAAATACGGGCCAAAAGTTCGCGCCAGGCGCTGACGGTGGTGTAGCTCTGCATGTGCAACTCGCTTGGCTCAGGCCGGTGCCCGCCAGGGCAGGGGGTGTGGGGTTTGCTGCCGCCGGGCAATTTCCCGGCGCACCGTGGGGGCGACCACGGTGCCCAGCAGTTCGATCGCCCGCATCATTTTGCGATGTTCGACCGTGCCGACTCCCAGCTGGATCAGCAGGCGTTGATGGCCAAAAATTTCATGTTGAAAGAGGATTTTTTCGATCACCTCTTCGGGGTTGCCCACAAAATCGGCTCCCCGCAGCAGGCGCGACTGTTCCATCTGGGGGCGGGTCATCGGGGCCCACCCCCGTTCTCGTCCGATCTGGCCCATCACCGTCATGGCTGCCGGGTAATACTCGTCGATTGCCTGTTGGCTGTCGTCGGCCACAAAGCCATGCGAGTTGATGCTCAGCGGCAGCTGGGCCAGGTCGTGGCCAGCCTTGCGGGCGGCGTGCCGATAGAGGTCGAAGAAGGGGGCAAAGCGTTCGGGCATGCCGCCGATGATGGCCAGGGCCATCGGCAGCCCCAGGGTGGCGGCGCGCACGACCGATTGTGGGGTGCCGCCGACTGCCACCCAGATCGGCAACTTTTTTTGGAGAGGGCGGGGGTAGATGCTTTGTGTCTGCAGCGCTGGCCGGTGGCGGCCTGACCAGGAAAGAGTCTCTTCTGCGCGCAGCGCAAGCAGCAGCTCCAGTTTTTCGGCAAAAAGCGAATCGTAGTCGTTCAGGTTGTAGCCGAACAACGGAAACGATTCGATGAACGAGCCCCGTCCTGCAATGATTTCGGCGCGGCCGTTCGAGATCAGGTCGAGGGTCGCAAAATTTTGAAAGACGCGAACGGGGTCGTCCGAGCTGAGCACGGTTACCGCCGAAGAAAGGCGGATCGAGCGGGTTCTGGCTGCGGCTGCGGCCAGAATGACAGCGGGGGCCGAGGCGACAAATTCGACCCGGTGGTGTTCGCCCAGCCCGAAGACATCCAGCCCGACTTGATCGGCCAGTTCAATGCTCTCCAGCAGGTTGTGCATGCGTTCGGCAGGGCTGATCCGCCGACCGGTTTTGGGGTCAGGAGTCAGTTCGGCAAACGAATAGAGCCCCAGCTCAAAAGGGGCAGGGGGGGGGACAGGAGCAGGAGGTGTCTGTTGCATGGGGTGGATGTCCGTTCTTTTACAGCTCTTTTACAGCCGGCTGGCGGTCCACAGCGCATGGGCCCGCTCGATCAGGCGGTGGGTGTCGGCGGTGATCGCATAGGAGTTCAAGCAGTCGAGGGGGACCCAGGCAACCGCTGCGGCGTCGTCCTGGGCAATCGCTTCGCCGCTGACCCAGCTGGCCCAGAAATCGACCACCACATAGTGGTATTCGATCTCGCCTGCGGCGTCGCGCGTCACCGGTTCGAAGAGGCCGGCCACGGTGCCGACAGCGATTTCGACACCGCACTCTTCGCGCAGCTCGCGTTGTACGCCGTCGGCCAGCGATTCACCCAGCTCCAACAGCCCGCCGGGCAACCCCCAGCTGCCTGCGCGCGGGGGACGCCCGCGCTGTACCAGCAGCACCTGGCCTGCCGGGTCGAAAACGGCGGCTGCCACGCCGACCAGGGGGGCTTTGGGGTAGCGGCGCTGTACGGGCAGAGGGAGTTTGGTAGTTGAATCGCGCATTGTTGTGTTCCGGTCTGAGCTCAACTGCGAGTGTCGGGTGCTGGTTCACTCTGTGTGCATGCGCGCTTTTCGTTTGTGCCAGTCTTCGGCAAAAAGGTTGAAGTGAATGCGCTGTTCTGGGTGTTCGGCCACGACGGCTTCATCCAAGGTGACCCCCAGCCCTGGACCGGTTGGCAGCGCAAAGAACCCTTCGGAGAAAGGGGGCAGGCCGGGTGCAGAGGCCAGCACATAGGGCTCGTCGAAATCGTTGAAATTCTCTTGAATTTTGAAATTTGGGGTGCAGGCAGCCAGGTGCAGGGCGGCTGCGGTGGCAATGGGGCCGCCGACATTGTGCGGCGCCATCAGCAGATAGTAGGTATCTGCCCAGGCGGCCAGTTTTTTGGTGTTGAAAATCCCGCCGAAATGTGCGATGTCCGGCTGCAGAATATCTGCTGCCTGCAATTCCAGGACTTCCCGATATTCGTGCAGCGTGTGAATACGTTCCCCGGTTGCGACTGGAACGCCGAGCGGTGCCACCGCATCGGCGACTTTTTTGAGGGCCGGGATATTGGCAGGGGGCACCGGTTCTTCGACCCAGCTGGGTTTGAACGGTGCCAGCTCGCGGGTCATTTCGATCGCGGTCACCGGGTTGAAGCGGCCGTGCATTTCGATCAGCAGCTCGACCTCTGGCCCGACTGCGTCGCGCACGGCTTCGACCAGGCCGATCATCTTGCGCTTTTCGGCCTGTTCTGCCTCATAGTAGCCAGCGCCGAAGGGGTCAAATTTGAGGGCTCGGTAGCCTTTGGCCACAGCCCGCCGGGCTGCCGCCGCGAACTCGTCGGGCGTGCGTTCGACGGTGTACCAGCCGTTGCCGTAGGCTTTGATGCGCTGGCGCACCGCCCCGCCCAGCAGCCGGTAGATCGGCTGGTTGAGCGCCTTGCCGATGATGTCCCAGCAGGCCATCTCGATCATGGCCAGGCCGGTCATCGCCACTTCGCCGGGTCTTCCATAATCTTCGACGGTCAGCCGTTTGACCAAAAGTTCGATGTCGAAAGGATCCAGCCCGATCACAAAGCGGTCGGCCACATCCCGCACATAGCCGATGGCGGCGTCTACTTTGTTGATGGGGCGGCTTTCCCCCAGGCCTACCAGCCCTTCGTCGGTTTCCACTTTAAGAATGACCAGATTGCGCCACTGGGTGCCCAGCACCATCGGCGTGATCGCTGTAATCCGCATACCTTCCTCTTTCTTGCCTTGTCGGTTGACGACCTGGAAAGCGCTTTGTCCTGTGGCACTTCTCTGCCCGGCGCAGCGGGCATTTCCCGGTCTGCGGTCGAAATTGGATCTCTCCAACGCGTTTCAACCCGCACAGGGTAGCACAGGCGGGCTGAAGCTGTCAACGTCTCTTCCATTGGGGTGTGGCGTGGTGGTTACAGGTACGGGCAGGGCATCGCCGACGTGGGGGGGCTGGTAGGCGACGCTGTGGGCCTGCAGCAGATGGCGAAAGGCGCGCAGTGCAGCCAGGCGGAGGTGGCAGTTCCCCAGAGGAATCCCGGCAGGACCCGCGGCGCGGGCATCGGGTCAGCGGGCATCGGGCGGGCTTTTGGGGTGTTGTGGAGAGGGTGGAACGGGTGTCTGTCGGGGCAGGTGGGTCAGCTCGATGGCGGCTGCATCCAGAAAAGAGCGGCTCAGGGGATCTGGGTAGTGGCCGGCGTAGACGACGCGGCGGATTCCGGCGTTGATCAGCATTTTGGCGCAGGTCAGGCAGGGTTGGTGTGTGACATAGGCGGTGGCGCCTTCGGT
>CAIOHJ010000111.1 GCA_903858085.1 uncultured Chloroflexota bacterium | reverse complement strand
GGCGATGTCTGGTGCGAAAAGATGGCCGCCGATGCGGGCACAGAGGGGGCCCAGGGCGCCGGAGCGGATCACAGCGGGGTCTGGCTCATAGAGCACCATGCCCGGCTCCAGCGGGCCCAGCGGCGGGCGCGAGCCATCGTTTGCCAGCGAGTGCCAGCCATCGCTGCGATGTACAGAGGCCCAGCGTGCAGGGGCGTCCGGGCGCCCGAACCAAAGCACCGCTTCTTTGCAAGTTCCCTGATGGCTGACAAATTCTACGCAGCAGCCTGCTGGCAGCTCCTGTACACCTGGCATGACTTTGACGGCCAGGCAGTCGATCTGGCGGCGCAGCCGCAGCACAGCCTCGATCGGTGGCTGCAGGGCATGCAGATCGAAGGTACGCCGTCCTGCATGGCGGCGGGCTGGGTCGACGAAGGCTGCTGCGGCTGGAGGCAGCGGCGCTGCAGTCCAGTCAGAGGGATAGACGGTGACACGTTCTGCCAACCCGGCGGCTGCCACGTTGGCGGCGGCAAAGCGGGCGCGCAGCGGGTCCAGCTCGTAGGCAAAAACAGCACGATGGCGGGCAAGCGCCAGCAGGTCGCCGCCGATGCCACAGCCCAGGTCCAGCAGGGGTCCGGGCGGGGCCAGACGATCCAGTTGGGCAGCACGCTGGCGGGCCGGCGCTTCGGCGGTTGCCTGTTCGAGGGCTTCGGCGACAAAAAACATCCGGCTGGCCGCGCCAAACTTGGCGACGGCGCGGCGTCGAAGCCGGGCCTGGTCGACCAGTGCGGCGGCAAATGGGGCCGGCAGCTGGCGGCGCAGCCGGGCGAGCGTGGGCAGCAGCTGGCTGTCGTCCAGCGGCTCTGCTGCCAGCGCGTCGAACAGCAGCTGGGTCGAGGGTGCCAGCAGAAAATCGACCACAGCAGCCTCGGGCGAGGGCGGTGGGCCCTTTCCCCTGCCTGTCTGCGGCGAAAACAGCTGAATGGTGTCGGTCAATCGCACCCCTGCCCGGCTTGACGCACGCCGGAGCATGCCAGTACACTAGAAAACAGGTGCCGGTCTGCGCACCCAACGCAGGCTCCCGTGCAGGCTCGGCCAGCTGGCCTGTCTCTCTGAGAAAAGTCTCTGAGAAAAGTCTCTGAGAATTTTCTGGCAAGCTTACTGATTGAGCCCTGCTCTGCCACTATTATGGCACAGGGGGCCTGGAATGCGATAAGGTGCCACTGGGTGGCAAGCGAACCATTTGTAGGGAGTTTGAAGGAGGAGTATGAGTGTTCAAAACGAGTCTTTAGAGCTGAAGAAGAGTGAATTGGATCTGAAGAGCAGCGAACGCAAGCTGGCTGCACCCGAGCTGGAGTACAGGGCGGCAGGCCAGGATTCGCTCTCGATGTTCTTTGCGGCCATTGGCGGTGCGGTGTTGGGGATGCTGGCCACGATGCTGGTGTTGGCGATCATCAACGGCGGCACCCTCAACTTTACCCGGCCGGAGCGCATGGCGGTCATGGAGGCCAACCTGGCGCGGCTCAGCGAGAACATCGGTGCGGTCAGCCAGAATGTGGATGTGGTGGCGGGGCAGGTGGTAGAAGTCCGCGACCAACTGGCCGGCGCGCGCAGCCAGGTCGACAGGACGCTGGTCGAGCTGGATGAGCAGGGGGTGGCTGTACAGAGCCTGCAGGGAGCGGTCGATCTTTTGGCGGTCACGGGCGCGCGTTTCGACACCTTTGTGGCGGCATTGGACCAGGCGTTGCTCTCGATGCAGGAGATGGAAGCCACGGTGGCCGAACCGACAGCGGCGGTCAAATCGGCCCCTGCGGCGGTCGAGCCGGACGCAGTTGCTCTGTTTTTCTATGTCGACAGCAACCAGAATGGGGCAATGGATGCGGGCGAGGCGGGTGTGGCCGGCGTGACGCTGCGTGTCTTCGACGATGCGGGCGGCCAGGTGGGGGAGTTTGTCTCTGCCGAAAGTGGGGTCACGGTGGGGGCGTTGGCACCGGGCAGTTATACCTTTGCGGTCGTCGATGCCGGGCCTTACAGCGTTGCCGGCGACCCCCTTGCCGTGACGGTGGACGGCGCTGCAGCGGAAGGTCAGCGGCTGTACGTGCCGCTGGCGGACTGAGGCTGGAACAAGGGGTACTTTTTCCCCGGCACAGCGCAGAAACGTCAGGCTTGCTGCGCTGTGCCGGGGAGTTTTGACTGTCATGTCTGACCGGTTTGTCCAGTTTTTCCTTCTGCTCTCTGAATATGGGCTCTTTTTGCTGCGGCCTGGGAGCGGCGTCAAGCGCCATCTCCTGCCCGTGCTGGCTGGGTTTTGCCTGGCCAGCCTGGGCTTTGCGCTGCTTTTGCTTTTGTGGCTGGCACCGGCTCCACAGAAGTTCTCCGCCCTTTTTTCTGTGATCTGGGGGGGGGTGCTGATTGGGGCAGGAACGGCCAGCGCTCTGTTCGGAATAGTCCGTCTGTATGGGTGGATTGGGCGCTCGATCTGGCCAGAGGAGCCTGCTTTGTACAACAGACGGGCACTGCGCTCCTGGCTGCACCGCCAGCAGCGGCGGCACGGGCTCCGTATCGTTGCGATCGGCGGGGGAACGGGCATGCCGCAGCTGCTGCGAGGGTTGCGCGCGCACACGGACAACCTGACTGCCATTGTCACGGTGGCGGACGATGGTGGCAGCAGCGGGCGGCTGCGTCGGCAGACTGGCACCTTGCCGCCGGGAGATTTTCGCAACAACATTGCGGCGCTCAGCGAGGTGGAAGGGTTGATGACGCGGCTGTTCCAGTATCGTTTTGCCGAAAGCGATGTGGGGGAGCAGCCCAACGGGCTGGCCGGGCACAGTTTTGGCAACCTGTTTATCACGACGATGGCGGCCATCACCGGCAGTTTTGAGAGTGGGATCGCAGAGAGCAGCCGGGTGCTGGCTGTGCGCGGACGCGTCCTGCCCAGCACTCTGGAAAATGTCACCCTCTTTGCCGAGGTCAAACAAGTGCTGGCGGACGGCCATGTGGAGTGGGGGGTCGTGCAGGGGGAGAGCAACATGTCGCTGGCCGGTGGCCAGATCGAACGGGTCTATCTGCAGCCTGCCCATGCCAGGGCCTACCCGGAGGCGATTCGTGCGATCCTTCAGGCCGATCTGATCGTGGCAGGGCCGGGCAGTTTTTACACGAGTGTGCTGCCCAATCTGTTGGTCGATGCGATTCGGGAGGCGATTCTCGCTTCTGCGGCGGTGCGCATCTATGTGTGCAACGTAGCGACCCAGGCAGGAGAGACTGACGGCTACACCGTGCTCGACCATCTGTTGAAACTGCGCCAGCATGCCGGCGAGGCCTTCACTGCTGCGCTGGCCAACCACAACTACGACCTGACCCGTTCGCCGGGGGGGCAGGCGAGCTGGGTGACCCTCCCAGCGGCCGGGGAAGAGGCTGGTTTTCAAATTTTTACGGGCGACATCGTCGATTCTGCCCGTCCTTGGCGCCACGACTCTCAAAAACTGGCAGCGAGTTTGTTGGAGGTCTATCGCAAACTTGCGGCTCGATCCCCCAAAGTGTAAAATACACAATTTGGAACAGCCGCTGACAAAATAAATTTTTTAGATAAAAAGGAGTGGATGAAATGGCAGTCAAGGTAGCGATCAACGGGTTTGGCCGGATCGGGCGTCAGGTGACCAAGGCGCTTTTCGAGAACCATCGGGGCAAATTTGACCTGGTTGCAATCAACGACCTGAGCGACACCAAGACCAATGCGCATCTTTTTAAGTATGACAGCAACTATGGCACCTTTCCGGGCACCGTGGAGGTGATCGACGGCGATCTTGCGATCGACGGCGACCGGATCAAAGTGCTTGCCGAGCGTGACCCGAGCAAACTGCCGTGGGAGGCCATGGGGGTGGATATTGTGGTGGAGAGCACAGGGATCTTCACCACGCGCGAGAAAGCCGAGCTTCACCTGCACGCTGGCGCCAAAAAAGTCATCATCAGCGCGCCGGCCAAAGGAGAGGACCTGACGATTGTGCTGGGGGTCAACGAAGGCCGGTATGACCCGGCCCGCCACCATATTCTCAGCAACGCCAGCTGCACGACCAACTGTCTGGCTCCAGCTGCCAAGGTGCTCAACGATCTGGCTGGCATCCAGCAGGCGTTGATGACGACCATCCACGCGTATACGAACGACCAGCGCATTCTCGACCTGGTGCACAGCGACCTGCGCCGCGCCCGTGCCGCAGCGATGAGCATCATCCCCACCACCACGGGTGCCGCCAAGGCAGTGGCGTTGGTGATTCCAGAACTCAAGGGGAAATTTGACGGGTACGCCATGCGTGTTCCCACCTCGACAGTTTCGGTCGTGGATTTTGTGGCGACTGTCGACCGTGAGATCACCAAAGAGCAGCTGTTTGCGGCGTTGGATGCTGCGGCGGCTGGCCCGATGAAAGGAATTTTGCAGGTTGTGCGCGAGCCGTTGGTGAGCATCGATTTCAAGGGGAGCCCCTACAGCAGTTCGGTAGATTACGAGTTTACCAGCGTGTATGGCAAGATGGTCAAGGTTGTGACCTGGTACGACAACGAGTGGGGGTACAGTGCCCGGGTCGGCGATCTGATCGATTTCATTGTCAAGCAGGGCATCTAAGTCCGGCGCCGCACCTGCCTGGCAGTCGAGTTTGAAACGTGGCGTCGAGGCAGACTCGCGCCACGTTTTTCATTTGGAAAGGGCGAACTTCATGAACAAGCAGACGGTCAAGGAGATTGAATGGCAGGGCCGAAAAGCCCTGGTGCGGGTCGATTTTAATGTGCCACAGGACAAGGCCACGGGGGCGATCACCGACGACGCCCGGATTCGGGCAGCCCTGCCGACGATTCAGTATCTATTGGAGCATGGGGCGGCGGTGGTCTTGATGAGCCATCTTGGCCGTCCCAAGGAGGGGCCTGACCCCAGGTACAGCATGAAGGTGACCGCTGACCATCTGGCCACGCTGCTTGCGGCGCCGGTCCACTTTGTCGGCCAGACGACCGGCGCCGAAGCCGAGTCTGCTGTGGCAGCCCTCCAGCCAGGAGAGATTTTGGTGCTGGAAAATACCCGTTTTGACCCGCGCGAGAGCCGAAACGATCCGGCGATGGCCGCTGAACTGGCCCGCCTGGGCGATGTCTATGTCAACGATGCCTTCGGCAGCGCCCATCGTGCCCATGCCAGCACAGAAGGGGTGGCCCACCATTTGCCGGCAGTCGCCGGCTTTTTGATGGAAAAGGAGCTGGCGTTTCTGGGCAGGGCGCTGGAAACCCCCGAACGTCCCTTTGTGGCCATCCTGGGAGGAGCCAAGATCAGCGACAAGATCGGGGTGATCTCCAACTTGCTGACCAAAGTCGACGCCATTTTGGTGGGTGGCGGGATGGCCAACACCTTTTTGGCGGCCCAGGGGGCGAATCTGGGCAAGAGTCTGGTCGAAACAGAGGCGCTGGAAACCGCACGCGGCCTGATGGCGCAGGGGGGGGACCGGATTCACCTGCCGGTCGACCTGCGGGTGGCTAAGGCCTTCGCCGCAGAGGCTGCAGAGCAGGTGGTGGAGGTCTCAGCCGTGCCCCCAACCTGGATGGCGCTCGACATCGGGCCGGCCACGATCGCCCACTATTCCAATCGGCTGGCTGGGGCCCGCACTGTTCTCTGGAATGGTCCGATGGGTGTCTTCGAGTTTCCCAAATTTGCTCGGGGAACCTTTGCGATCGCTGAGATGTTGAGTGGTCTGCAGAATGCGACCACGATCATCGGCGGCGGCGACAGCGCCGCTGCCATCCGCGAGGCTGGGCTGGAGGCGAAGATGTCGCATGTCAGCACCGGCGGCGGTGCCAGCCTGGAATTTTTGGAGGGGATCGAACTGCCGGGTGTGGCTGCGCTCAACGATCGCTAGTCTCCCGTCAAGGCGAACTTCCATCGTCCCAGCGGGGAGGCGGAAGTTCGATTCTCATCGGACAGCGGATGGGAGACAAGCCAGCATTCAAGAAAGGAGGACGGCGCATGGGCTTTTGGGAAAACCTGCTGGCGCTCTTCAGGGGCCGGCCGCGCAGCGAGCGGTATCTGCCCATCTATCTGCTCGACCACCGCTGCCACGAGCCGCTGGCTGGCCAGATCGACCTGATGAACGAACTCAGCCTGGACGACGAAGAAGGCAACGGCTACTTTGTGCGCAAGGTGCTGCACACATCAGGGGCTGGCCGCTGCTTTGGCCAGGTCGAAGTCCAGCTCTGGCTGAATCCGAACAAAGAGATCGTGCGTCAGGTGGTTCAAGGGGGACGCTGGCTCACCAAGGACGAATATGTCGCGCATGTCGCCAAGACAGCCGACTCCGGTGTAGAAGAATTCAATTCCTCTTCGCCCGCAGCGGAAGAATCTGCGGCCGAGAGCACGCCTTCGAGCAGCAAGGAGTAAACGAGAATGCGCAGGCCGATGATGGCTGGCAACTGGAAAATGAACAAGACCGTCGAGGAAGCCGTCGCGCTGGCGCGCGCGATCCGAGAGCTGGTCGGCGGCGTTCACCCGGTAGACCGGGTGCTCTGCCCCCCCTTTATTGACATCCCGCAGGTCAGCGCCGAACTCGCCGGCAGCCAGATCGCTGTGGGGGCCCAAAACATGCACTGGGCGGCCAACGGGGCCTACACGGGGGAGATCAGTGCGGCGATGCTGCGAGGCGTGGCCGACTATGTGATCCTTGGGCACAGCGAGCGCCGGCAATACTTTGCCGAGACCGATGAGGGGGTGAACCGGAAGGTTCTGGCAGCCTTGGAAGCTGGCTTGACCCCCATCCTCTGTGTGGGGGAAACGCTCGAGCAAAACGAGCGGGGGGAGACCCACTCGTTTGTGGGCGGGCAAGTCAAAGCGGCGCTGGCCGGCGTGACAGCCGACCAAATGGCGCGGATCGTCGTGGCCTACGAGCCGATCTGGGCGATTGGAACTGGCAAGGCTGCGACCGCTGCCCAGGCCAACGCCATCTGCGGCGGCGTGGTGCGCAATGCGGTCGGTGAACTGCTGGGCGCCGAGGCTGCGGCCGCCGCCCGTGTGCTGTACGGTGGCAGCACCAACGAAAAAAATATCGGTGAAATCATGGCGCAGCCTGACATCGACGGCGCACTGATCGGGGGGGCCGCCCTGAAAGCCGAAAGCTATGTCGCCATGGTCAGAACGACCGCTGCGCTTTACTGAACCGATGTACACCTGGGGGAGGAGTTCGCTCTCCTCCCCTGGCGTGGGCTGTCGGGTCTCTTCCTGGGAGGGCCCTTGATGTCACGTTTTGGTCTTCAGCCACTCTGGTTGCCCATCTTTGCCCTGATCAGCTTCACTGCGATCACCTGGCCGGTCTGGCAATGGCTCTGGTCCGAGTGGCTCTCCAACCAGTATTACAGCCACGGGCTGCTGATCCTGCCGTTGTCGCTCTATTTGGGGCTTCAGCGCTTCCGCAACGATCCTGGCCTGGTCTACCAGCCAGGAAAAGGCAGTCTGGCCGGCGTGTCGCTTCTGGCGGCAGGATTGCTGTTGTATCTTTGGTTTCTGCAGCAGAGCGCCTACTATCTGGCCGCATTTGCCATGATCCCGATGCTGGCTGGCATCGTCTGGGCAGTGGCGGGATCGGCGGTGGTGCGCCGGCTGATCTTTCCAATCAGCTATCTGGTGTGGATGGTGCCGCTGCCCTTTCTGGACCGGATCACGCTGCCGCTGGCTTTGTTTACCGGCTACTGTTCGGGTGTGCTCGTTCAGTGGCTGGGGTTGGATGTGACGATTGTGGGCAACTCGGTGACACTGCCCAACGCAGATCTGGTGATTGGCGCGCAGTGCAGCGGTGTGAACTCTCTGATCACCTTGTTGGCGCTGCTGGTGTTGGTGGCCTATGTGCTGGAAGGGAGGTGGGGTGCGCGTCTCTGGCTGGTGTTGTCGGCGATCCCGCTGGCCATTGCCGGCAACATCGTCCGTGTGGCCACGCTGCTTTTTGTGGCCCGGGCCTGGGGGGCTGAAATTGGGTTTACCTTCTACCACGATTATTCAGGCCCACTCTTTTTTCTCTGTGTGTTGGCGTTGATCGTCCCCCTCAAACGCTGGCTGGGGTTTGCTGGACTGCGTGCTGAGGTGCTCTGATGGCGTGGCGTTCATGGTTTCCTGCGCTGGCGGCAAGTGTGTTGTTGGGGATCGGGCTGGTCGCCGTTTACCTCCCGAAAGTGTCCGTCTGGTTGAATACAGGCCAGCCGTTGGCTGCCGGTGCAGAACGGGTCTATGTGACAGATCTGGACTTTTGGCAGCGCACGCCGCGCGAGCGTGCTGTGGTTGCGAACGCCGATTTTGACCTCAACCACGACCTCCACGCTGTGCCGTTGGAGGTTGGCAACTGGCGTGGCGTCGAGGTCCCTGAGACCAACCAGGAAGTGCTGATTTTGTTGGAGCCTGAGCAGTATGTCCAGCGTCTTTACACCGACGATACAGGGCGATCGCTCTGGCTGAGCATGGTAGGGGGGCGCAGCTCCCAGCCCTTTCATGCCCCCGACATCTGTTATGATGCGGATGGCTGGCAATATGACCTGGGGTCACACCCAGCTGTGCTGGCGGAGGGGGGGGAACTCTATGGGTTGTGGCTGCACGCCCGCAAAACTTTGCCCGGTGATGCCGATCCTGTCGAACATGTCGTCTATTATTTTTATCTCTTTCCAGAGGCTGAGCGTCGGCAGTCGGAGGGGATTGTGCTTTTCAAGTTGACCTCGGGGCGGTATGGCACGCTCGAGGAGACCCTGGCCATGCACGAAGCGTTTCTTCGTCTGTTCTTCCGTCAGTCAGCGCCGCTGGCTGAGCGGGCCCCATAGCGGGGGGTGTATGGTTCGCAGAGTGGGTGGTTGGTTGGCGGTTGGGATCTGGGTTCTGTGGCTGGCTGGCTGTGCGCAGGCGGAGCAGTCTGCTGCGGGGGGCTCCTGTGGGTTGGGGAGGGCGCCGGGCAGCGACGACTCGGCGGCGATTGAGGCGCTGCTGGCTGCCGAGGGGGAGCTGGTTGTGGCGCAGTCGATCGACGCGTTGATGGCGCTGTGGTCTGCGGAAGGGTATGTTGCAGACGCCAAACACACGCCGGAGCGCAGCGACGACGACCAGTTCTGGCGGGGTCTGGATGCGATCCGCCACCGCTATGTCCGTACTGTTTTTCCTGGGGCTCCGGCCACAGCCAGCCGCGCCGATCTGTCGATCACGGTGGCTGGCAGCAGGGCGACCGTGCTGGCAACGACCCAGATCGGCGCAGAGATCGCCAAAGCAGGCGATCGCTGGGGGCTGGTTCGGCTCGACGGCTGCTGGTTTTTGGAAAATCTGACCTACAACCTGGAGCGCACTGCCCCCAGCGTGCCGTGAGGCTGCCTGCCACCATGGACCCGCTTGAAACACTTCCCCTTTTTCTGCTGCTCAGTGCGGCTTTTTTGTTGCTGACGTGGATGAGCCGACAGGTCAGCCTGCGTGTTCAGGCGGTCATCTACTACCTCTCTGGCTGGGCAGAGCTGGCCAGCGTCGTCCTTTTTTTGCTCTGGCTTCCTGGCATTTTTCTGCATGAGAGCGCG
>CAIOHJ010000110.1 GCA_903858085.1 uncultured Chloroflexota bacterium | reverse complement strand
TCACGCCGATGGAGGGGAGCAGGTTGAAACGGACAAACGCCGCCGAGATGGCCCGCTCTGGGGGCAGTGCGCGGTTCCAAAGCTCTGCCAGCAGCGGGCATTCCGCCTGGGCAGGATCGAGGCTTGCAATCTGGAGGTTCATGGCTTTTGGGTGCTCTGTGCTTTCAAAAAACAAAGGATGGCGTCGCTCACCCCGCGGGCGGGCAGTTCAGGCTGTTCGGTCAGCAGGGCGCCATCCCCGCCCAGAAAGCCAAGCTCCAAAATGGCGGCCGGGGTGGTGGCAGCGATGCGCTGGAAGGCATGGTACTCTGTCATGTTGTGGGTGATGGTGTTGGGGTGAAAGGCCAGCCCGGTGGCGGCTGGGTAGGCGGCGTCGATACAGGCGAGCAGGCGGCGATTGGTTTCTGGAATCACCGAATAGGTGTGCACGGCGGCTTTGTAGCCGCTGGCGTCGATGCAGCTGTCGGCGTGGAGGCTGACCAGCACGGCGGCCTCCAACCCCTGGAGCCGTTCGTCGTACTCGTCGAGCACCACCACATCGGCGCCGGCACGGCGCAGCCGTTCGGCCGCCAGCTGGGCGACGGCGGCGTTGATCTCGGCCTCGGTGCGGGTCACCGTGCCGTCGGCGGCCGTGCAGACTGCCCCAGAATCGTTGCCGGCATGGCCGCTGATCAACGCCACGGAACGGTTCCAGGCGACCAGCCCCGGGTCCCCTCCAAGCCCGAACAGGGGGAGCAGCAGGGGGAGCAGCACCCACAAAATTCCCGCCAGCGCGGCCAGCCCCAGGAGGAGCAGCACCCTGGAAAGCTGGTGGAGGGCATCGTGGCGCATTGTCTTCAGCCTGCAGAGCCCTGGCTCGTCGGCTCTGCGGCGGCCTGGCTGGCAAAGGTTGCCAGGTCGATGTTGGAGCCGCAGACCATCACCCCGACGCGCTGGCCAGCCAGCGCGTCGCGCAGCGGTTCGCAGAGTGCAGCGGTCGCTGCTGCGCCGGCCGGTTCGACTGCCAGCTTCAGCTCTTCAAAAAGCAGCCGCATGGCACGCTGCAGGGCGCCCTCTTCGACCCGCACCAGGTCGTCGACAAAACGTCGGCAGAGCGCAAAGCTGTAGGGCAGCGCATACGGGGCCCCCAGGCTGTCGGCGATGGTGCGCACCTTGTCGATCGCACAGGGCATGCCGCTCTGAAAGCTGCGGTACATCGAATCAGCGCCGAAGGGTTCCACCCCAATCACCCGGCAGGCGGGCTGCAGCTGTTTGAAGGCGCAGGCCATCCCCGCACACAGCCCGCCGCCGCCGATCGGGATGAGGACGGCGTCCAGTGCAGGGACCTGGCTGGCAAATTCCAGACCAGCGGTCGCCGTGCCGAGTGCAGTCAACGGCCCCTCGAACGGGTGGACGAAGACGCGCCCCTCTTCCTCCTGGATCTGCTGGGCCCGGGCGAAGGCCTGCTGCACGTCGTCGGCCAGCTCGACCGCAGCTCCATAGGCCCGACAGCGTTCGACCCGAAAGCGATTGGCGCTTTTGGGCATGACGACCTTGGCGGTCGTGCCGAGCAGGCGCGCTGAAAAAGCCACCGCAATGGCATGGTTGCCGGCGCTGACTGCCGTCACACCGCGCGCCCGCTCCTCTGCCGCCAGGTCGAGCATCACCGTCAGCGCCCCGCGCGGCTTGAACGACCCGGTGTATTGAAAGAGCTCCAGCTTGAAAAAGATCTGGGTGGACGCCCCGACGAGCGTATCCGAGGCCTGCCAGACCGGGGTTTCGCGCACCAGGTCGCCCAACCGGCTTCGATTGTTGCGGATTTCGTTGAGAGATGGGTAGTCCAAAAGGGTGTCCTCGGCTGGAGCAAGCACGTACAATTTCTCTGGTCAGTATATCTGAAATCTGTTCTGCGCCGAAATGGGGTGGCCGCCGAGATTGGCCTGTCTGGGCCAGGCGGAGGTTGCTGCAAAGGGCTGTTTCGTAGACAATGGAGGGCGATGGATGCGTTTTTGAGTTTTCATGCGCCGGGCTTCTGGGGCGTGTTGGCGCTGTTGACAGGGATGGTGGTCTTTGGGCTGCGTCCCCTGGTGCCGTACCCGGCGCGCGCGGCGCTGCTCCATGCCTACTGGGTGCTGCTGCCATTTGGGGCGTTGGTGTTGGGGGGGGGCTCTCCCCGGCTGATGGGGCTTTTTTACATCGACTGGGAGACGAGCCTGCGGCTGGGCAGCAGTTTTCTGCTGGTCGGCGCGGCTTTGGCAGCCATTGCCAGACTCTTCTGGGGGCCTGCGGTAAAACGTGCCGCCCCTGACCCCTTGCGCTCTGGAATCAGCCTGGCGGCGGTCGTCGGCACGGTGGGGGCTGAGGAGTTTTTTTGGGGCTTTTTGCGCGGTCTGTTGACCGAACTGCTGCTTCGGCAGGGGGGGGAGGGCTCAGCGTACTGGGCGCTCTGGCTGGCTGCGCTGCTGCTGCTCCCGGCTGTCTGGCTTGTTCAGCCATCAGCTCCCCGGCGGGTGGTCAAAAGCGTCGTGCTGGTCGTCAGCACGGTGCTTTTTTTGTACACCCACAACTTTTGGCTCTGTTGGAGCATGCATGCCCTGCTCTGGCTCTGGTTGGGGGAAGCCGCGTCCTCTTGGCCGGTGAGACGCCGCTAGGGCTGGGGTGCGGTCAGAGGACGAAACCCAGCCCGACGATCACGGCCAACAGCGCCAGCGAGATCACCATCAGGTGGCGCAGATCCTGGAGGACAAACCCATATTCTTGCTTCCAGTCGACCTCATGGGAGGAACGCTGGGGGGCTGCCGGGTCAGCAGCGGGTGCGGCCAGCGTGCTGCTTTGCAGCAGATTCTGTTCGCTCTGTTTGTAGAGCTGGCTATAATTGCTTGGATTGGCTGCGCTGCGGCCCTTGGCCGGGCGCACGGTTCGATTGCTGGGCATATCAACACCTGCTGGAATGGCTCGGACAAAATTTTGAACTGTCTCCTATTATCTACCGGGCGGCTCTTCTGTGCAAACTGTCGGGAAGGGTGGGCGGCATTCCAGCGGGGGGCTCACCCTTTGACTGCCCCCAGCGTCAGGCCGCGGATGATATAGCGCTGCGCCAGCAGGGCAAAGACGATCGGCGGCAGCATGGTGAGCAGCACGCGTACCCCGACATACCAGAACTGCACCCCGCGTGTGTGTTCGGCCCCTGCGATGATCACCGGCATTGGGATGGCGGATTTGGTGGTCAGCGAAAGTGCCAGCAGAAATTCGTTCCAGCTGAACGCCATGCAGATAATCCAGGTGGCCACCAGTCCGGGCAGCAGCAGCGGCAGCACGACCTGGAGGAACCCTTGAAAAATGGTGGCGCCATCCACATAGGCGGCCTCTTCCAGCTCTTTTGGCAGTTCCCGGATCATCTGGCTGAGGATGATCACCGGGAAGGGCAGTGTGAAGGTGGCGTTGAGCAGCATCAGCGCGAACACATTGTCGAGCAGCTGCAGCTGGCGCATGATCAGAAAGAAGGGGATGACGACCACGACCGGGGGCAGGATGCGCTGCGAAAGAAACCAGGTGGTGAGATTGGCGTTGCCCTCTTTGCCAAAGCGAAAGCGGGCCAGCGCGTACGCGGCTGCAGTGCCCAGCAGGACGGACAACGTGGCCGCGCCCAGGGCGATCACCGTGCTGTTGAGCAGTGCATGGCGGGTTTCCAGGATGGAGAGCTCGGCGATCCAGTGTTCGAGCGTCGGTTGGAACTGCCAGAAGGGCACCCAGGCCCCGGGGCGAAAGGTGTCGGCCGGTTGTTTGATCGAATTGACAAATGCCCAGTAGAAGGGGAAGAGCACCCAGAGGAGAACGAGGGCCATCACGCCGCTGGTCAGAATCCGCTGCACGGGTGAAGTTTTGCGCCGCATGGGTCAATTCCCCTCTTCTTGGTAAACGGTGCGGATTTGCCTGAAGATCAACGCGACGATCAGGCTGACGATGAGCAACAGCAAAAACCCCTGCGCAGAGGCATAGCCGTGGTCGAAGAAGCGCAGCGCTGTGCGGTAGGTAAAGAGGCTGTAGACCTCGGTTGCACGCCCGGGGCCGCCGAGGGTCAGGCTGGTGGGGATGTCGAACACTTTGAAGGCTTCGACCAGACGAAGGAGCAAAATGAGCCAGAGAATCGGGGTCATCAGCGGCAGTGTCAGCTGGCGGAAGCTTTGCCAGCTGGAAGCGCCGTCGACCTCAGCGGCTTCAAAGAGATCGGGGGGCAGCCCTTGCAGCGCGGCCAGAGAGACCAGAAAGACGAATGGGGTCCATTGCCAGACATCGATCACCATAATGGCCACAGTGGCCCAGAACGGATTGGAGAGCCAGGGGACTGCGCCCCAGCCCAACGCGGCCAGCAGCGCGTTGATCGGCCCGTTGATTTCATAAAACAATGTGATGCCCAGGTAGCCCATGGCGACCGGCGTGGCAAAAAGCGGGAGAACCATGAGTGCGCGCAGCACATTTTTGCCGCGCATCTCGCGGTTGAGCAGCAGGGCCAGCGAAAAACCGAGCAGCATCTGGAGCGTCACGGTGATGACCACAAAGACCAATGTCACCCGCAGGCCATTGTGCAGGTTGTCGTCGGTGAAGAGGCGTACAAAATTGGTGCCCCCGACAAATTGGTTGAGGCGTCCAAAACGAAAACTGAAAAAGCTGGTGTACAGCGCGTAAAGCAGGGGGAAAAGGGTAAAAATGACGATCCAGACCACTGCAGGCAAGATGAAAAAAAGCTTTGTCCGGTCTGTTTTTCGCAGTGTGGGCGCCTCTGCTGCGTTCATGCGGTGACTGCTTCCTTTTTTTGTCCACAACGATATGTCCAGAAGGGGCAGACGCTTCTGCCAGCGTTGCCCTGCACGGGGGCTGACAGCTTTTCCGGCTCCGCCTGCTCTCTGGGACGCTGCGGTGTCCCCCAGCTGGGGGACACCGCAGCCCTCTCCACCCGCTCAGGATGGAATCGGCAGAATTGTTTTATTCAAGTCCGAGCGACTTGATATAAATCTCGCGCTGCAGGTCTCGCCCCAGCCGGTCCGTGATGGCATTGAAGTCTTCGACTGTGGCGGCGAGCGCGTCGCTGGCGCTGCGCTGGCCGGTGGCTGCTTCCGACAGATGAATGTCGAGCGCTGTCCAGTACTCGAAGGTGCCTGGAATGCGCAGATAGGGGAACTGCATCTCGGCGCCGAAGTTTGCGAAGTAGGCGTTGGTGTACGCCTCGGCGTCGGCTGCGTCCCAGCCTGCGGCCAGGTAGCCGTCGATCGTGTTGGTGCCGTTCGGTTCGAGGTAGTGGCTGAAGCGGCCGGGGTCCACACCGTCCCAGCCACGGTAGGCGTACACCTCAGATTTGGCCGGGGTGGCCATCAACGCCAGCAAATAGTAGGTGCAGTCTGGCGCGTCGGAGAATTTGGAGATGACGCCGGCCCACGAGCCGCCGGTGGTGTTGCCCACCTTGTTGGCGCTTTCGGTCTGCTTCCACTCGCCTGCGGCAATGTCGTAGTACTCGGTGGTGCCGGGCATCGGGGCTGCGCCGGTCTTGCCCTTGACCTGGCTGCCTTCCTGCTGTGCCAGTGCACCCAGGTCTCCCCAGGTGAAGGTGAGCGCCGCCTGGCCGCGCAGGAAGTGATCCCACGACTCACCCAGGCTCCAGCCCATCATGGCTTCGGGGCCAAACTGAACCAGGTCGATCAGCGTCTCCATGGCGCGGACATGGCCCGGGCTGCCCATGAGCGGTTCCATCGTGGCTGGGTCAAACCAGAAGAGATTGGGGTTGTCAGGGCCGATGACAAAGGGAGCGGCGAAGGACATGAAGTGGAACATGCCCTGCCCCCCCACCTTGAGGTGCATGGTCAGCCCATTGTCTGGCGTGCCATCCCCGTTGAGGTCTTTGCCGTTGAAGTATTCGGCCGCATCCCGGAATTCCTGCATGGTGTCCGGCACCTTGAGGTCATAGCCGTACTGCTCTTTGAAGGCAGCCTGGTGCGCCGGGTCGGCAAACAGGTCGCTGCGGTAGTACATGACCTGTCCGTCGTGGTCGTTGCCGACCATGTGGAGCTTGTTGTCGTAGGTCAGCAGATTGCGCGGGCCCTGCTGGACATCCTCGATGTCCCACGCCGGGTATTTGCCGGTCGTGTCGTTGTAGTACTCGTCGAGCGGCAAAATGTAGTCGCCCCCGACCAGGTCGCCCAACCACCAGGCACCTGCGATCGACGTGTCGTACTGGCCGGTGCCAGTTGTCATGTCGGTCAACAGTTTGGGGAAATGCTCGGCAAAGGGGACCTCGACGATCTCCAGGGTTGCGCCGGTGGCAGCCTGAAATTCATCGCGCACCTCGTAGAAGGGACCCGAGATCGGGCCTTTTTCTCCAGCGGTGTTGACGATCACGGTGACGGTCTTGTCCTGACAGAAACAGGCTT
Source organism: uncultured Chloroflexota bacterium (assembly GCA_903858085.1). Classification (GTDB taxonomy): domain Bacteria; phylum Chloroflexota; class Anaerolineae; order Caldilineales; family Caldilineaceae; genus Caldilinea. Next base: position 20,487 of record CAIOHJ010000110.1, on the reverse strand, counting down.
CGCCCTCACACGCTTCTGCCACCACCGGGGGAACCAACTCGCCTGCTTCGACAACGGTGGCCGCCTGTCCCTCATCGACGACCGGGCCGCCGTCCGTGGCGGGCTGGGCAGCCGGCGCCGCAGGGGCGCCGCAGGCGCTCAGCACCAGCGCAAAAAGAATCAAGACGGAAAACAGGGAAAAAAACTGCTTACGCATGGATTGTTCACCTCTTTGTGCAATTTGTGGAGTAGAAAAGTTTGACTTGGCAAAAATACGCAGGGTCAGCATTGGCAGCTCTGTCGTTTGCTGGAGTTCACCTCCCTCGGCTTGAAGTGAATGGCCTCAAATGCCCACGGTTGCCGCGTTCTGATCAGTCGCCTTCGGTCAATTCAGACCCCTGTAGCGCATACCCGCTGACGGTCCATGCGGAAAACAGCCACCGAACTGTGTCCTGTCAGAACCCATCCGACAGCGAACTTGTAGAAGATGATTTGGGGTGCCCCACACTGCCCGAATGGACAGCTTCTGACTGCAATCCCGGTATGAGTTGCCTGATCTAAACATCCACGAAACGGCTGATCTTCCCCTATCCTAGCAGCAAACCGGGGAGCCGTCAAGTTCTCAATTTGTGCGCCCCCTCGGGGCGCAGGACTTTCGCTGGCTGTGTCATGCCGAATCGAGGGGCGGGGCGCTCCGTCTGCGCAGTCTGGTCTGGAGGAAAAGCCTGATCTGCTCTGCTTCGGCCAGCTTCAGCGTCCACAGCAGCCAGCCGTAGACAGACAGGCCGACGGCGCTGGCCAGGCTGACCAGCGCCAGGTCGCCGGCCCAGCCGGGCGGCAGCCAGGCGCTCAGCGGCTGGGCGATGAGCGCGACCGTTGCCGCCATGGCGCCGCCCGCCAGCCCCACCTGCGCGAAGCCCTGCAGCGTCTGCCCCCGCAGCGGGCCGACAAAACGCCAGAGGAGCAGGATCATCAGCCCGGCATGGCCCGCCTGTTTGGCGGTGTCGGCCCACACCAGCCCCAAAAAACCCAGCCGCTGCACCAGCGCCAGGGCCACGACCGTGTAGAGGAAGACGCTCAAGACCCCGACCGCAGCGGGCAGCCAGGTGTTGAAGCGGGCGTAAAAGGCAAAGTTGAGCGGATAGTCGACCGCAGCACAGAGCATGCCCAACAGATACAGATGCAAGGCCTGTGTGACCTGGGCGGTGTCGACCGGGGTGAAGGCCCCCCGCTCGAAGAGCAGACGGGTGACCGGCGTGCCCAGCAGCCAGAGGAGCACACCGGCCGGCAGCACCCAGATCCAGACCATGCGCAGCCCGCTGGCCAGCGTCTGGCGGTAGCCACGCTCGTCGCCCGCTGCAAAAAATTGGCTCAGCTTTGGCAGCGCCGCCAGTGAAATCGCCACGCTGACCAGCCCCAGCGGCAGCTGCTGCAGCGTCGTGGCGTTGGCCATCCAGGCAATGCTCTGGGCGCCGGTGGCGCTGGCCAGACGGCGGTCGAGCCCCACCTGGAAGAGGCTGACCCCCAGCCCCGCCGCGATCGGCAGGTAGAGGCGCAGGATGCGGCACAGGGCAGGGTGGTCGAAACGAAGGGTCAGCCGGAGGGCCAGCCCGGCCCGCCGCAGGTCGAAGGCGACCAGCAGCAGCTGGGCCAGGCTGCCCAGCAGCAGACCGACCGCCAGGCTGAAGATGCCCAGCAGCGGCGCCAGCAGCGGCGCCGCCAGCACAATGCCCAGGTTGAAGACGGCGGTCGCCAGCGACAGCAGGGCAAACCGCTGCAGCGCATACAGCAGCGCCACCCACACACCGGCGACGGAGAGCAGCCAGACAGCGGGGGCCAGCCAGCGGATCAGCTGGGTCGTCAACGCCAGCAGATCCGGGTCAAAGCCCGCCAGCCCCCCGGCCAACAAAAAAGCGAGGTGGGGGGCGGTCACTTCCAGCAACAGCACCAACCCGGCCAATACGACGACAAAGACCGAAAGCAGCGCGCTGCCCGCCTGGACCAGCGCTGGCCGGCCCTGGCGGGCATATTCGCTCAACACAGGGACCAGCGCCGCGCTCAGCATCCCCCCCACCAGAAAATCGTAGAGCAGGGACGGCACCTGGGCCGCCACCCGGAAGGCGCTGACCTGGCCTGTCGCCCCAAAGATCGCCGCGATCAAAACCTCGCGCAGCAGCCCCAGCAGGCGGCTGGCCAGGTTGCCCAACGCCAGCAGCCCCGCCGAGCGGGCCAGGCTGCCCGGCGGCCCGGCCCGCTCGGTCTGCTCAGCCACCGGACACGCCGTTCAAGCTGGCACCGCAGCCCGCTCGGCGACAAACTCACGCGGGTCGGCACGCCAGTCGACCCCATGGCCCGCTTCGAGCTCCTCCAGGAATCGGGTGGCCGACATCGCCGCCGCACATCCCTGCCCCACGCTGGTAGCGACCTGCTTGAACACCTTGTCCTGAATCTCGCCCGCTGCAAAAACCCCCGGCACATTGGTGCGCAGCTTGCGGTCCGTGATCAGATGGCCGTCGGCGTCCAGCTCCAGCTTGCCCGGAAACAGGTCGTTGTTGGGCAGATGGCCCACAAAAACAAAGACCCCGTCGGTCTCCAGCTGGGCTGTCGCGCCGGTGACCGTGTCAAAGGTGCGCACAGCAGCCACCGAGCCGTTCTGGCCCAGGATCTCCGTGACCACCGTGTTCCACACCATCTCGATCTTGGGGTTGCTCAGCACACGGTCCTGCAAAATTTTGCTGGCACGCAGCCGGTCACGACGGTGGAGAATGCGGACCCGGCTGGCGTAGCGGGTGAGGAAGATCGCCTCCTCGGCCGCGCTGTCCCCGCCGCCGACCACCAGCACATCCTTGCCGCGGAAGAAAAAGCCGTCGCAGGTGGCGCAGTAGCTGACCCCCTTGCCGGTCAGCTCCCGCTCGCCCGGCACGTTCAGATAGCGGGGGCGGGCGCCGGTGCAGAGGATCAGGGTGCGCGTCTGGTATTCGGCCCCGCTGGCGGTCCGCACGACAAAAGGATGGCGGTCGACCACAATCTCATTCACATAGTCAAATTCGACGCGTGTGCCAAATTTTTCGGCCTGGGCCTTAAATTTTTCGACCAGCTCCGGGCCGCTCAGGCTCTCTGGGAAGCCAGGATAGTTCTCAATGTCGTAGGTGATGGTGACCTGGCCGCCGTAGTCGTTGCCGGTGATGAGCAGCGGGGAGAGATTGGCGCGCGCCGCATAAAGACCTGCGGTGAAGCCAGCAGGCCCGCTGCCGACGATCACCACGTTCTCGATCGGCTGCTCGTTGTGGGGGCTGTTGCCATTGGTCTGTGACATTCTGTCGTTCCTTTCTTGGACGGATTCAAAGAGCGCAGCAGGTGTACGCTACGTTTTTTATAGTAAAAAGTATACCTGGGGGGGCGGGTCGGCGTCAAACAGGCGCATTCTCCATGCAGCCCTTTGCGCTGCGCTGCTGGCTGTCGAGGCGTTCGGCCATGAGGGCCAGCCCGGCGACGGCAGCGGTCTCTGCGCGCAAAATGCGCCTGCCCAGGCTGACCGGCTGCCAGCCGGCCTGGAGCAGCTCTTCGATCTCGCGGGTGAGCAGCCCACCCTCCGGGCCGACCAGCAGTGCGAAGGGAGCGGGGGAGGGGAGGCGGGCTGCGACAGCGTCGCCGAGCCGTGGGGTGGCGGGCCCGGCCTCTTCCCAGGCGACGAAGGCGGCGGTTCCTGGCGGCAGCGGGGGGGGCGGCCAGTCGACGGCTGGGGCGATCGGGGGGGGCTGGGTGCGTCCGCACTGTTCGGTGGCTTCGCGCACGATCGTCTCCCAGCGGCTCTGTTTGGTCTGCAGGGCTGCGGCGGGGCGGACGATGCTGCGTGCGCTGACGACCGGGCAGAAGCGGGTGACCCCCAGTTCGGTTCCTTTTTGCAGGACCCAGTCAAATTTGTCTTGTTTGAGGCTGCACTGGAAGAGGGTCAGCTCGAACGCAGGGTCGGCAAGGGCGGGGCGTGCGGCCAGCACGGCGACCGTGGCCTGCCGCGGGGTCAGATGCTGGAGGGTGGCGAGGTATTCGCGGCCGTCGCCGTTGAAGAGGTAGAGGGGGTCGCCGGCGTTCAGCCGCAGCACCACGGCAAGCTGGTGGGCCAGCGCATCTACCTGGCGGGTCGTGCCGGGCAGCAGCGGGGCTGCGACGAAGAAGCGATGGTGTGCGGGCCGCCAGGCGGGCGGGTCGAAGGGGGCCACCCGGTCACTCTTTGCGCACAACCAGTGCCACCCAGTCGCCTTCCTCTCTGCGGTCGATCAGGGTGCAGCCATGCCGTCGGGCAGTGTCGACCACCCAGTCGGCGCGCGTGTCGAGGATCCCGGCCAGCAAGAGGAGCCCGCCTGGTTTGAGGGGGGCTGTCAGGGGGGGGTAGCTGTAGTCGGCGTCGAAGAGTTTGACCAGAACTTCGGCGAGGATATTGGCCACGACCAGGTCGAACTGGCCACTTCTGTCGGCAGGGACGCTGCCGAGCTGGACCTGGAGGCCGTCGGCCACAGCCAGGGGCACGCCGTTGAGGGCGGCGTTTTCGCTGGCGACTGCGACGGCGATCGGGTCGATATCGGTTGCCAGCAGCGAGGCAGCGCCCAGTTTGTGGGCGACGATCGCCAGCACCCCGCTGCCGGTGCCCAGGTCCAGCAGAGCGAAGCCGGGTTGGACATAGGTTTCGAGGGCGGCAATGCAGAGCCGTGTGCTGGGGTGCAGCCCAGTGCCGAAGGCCATGCCTGGATCCAGCTCGACGACCAGGTCGCCGGGGGCGCATTCCACCGTTTCCCAGCTCGGTTTGAGCAGGATGCGCTGCCCGACGCGCAGCGGTTTGTAGAACCGTTTCCAGGCATGGGCCCAATCTTCCTCGCGCAGGCTGCGCACCTGGGGTTCGGGGATCGGGTAGATGCGGGAGAGAAACCAGAGTCCCTCTTCGATCTGGCGGCGGATGGCTGTGCCGCGCTCGCCCGGTTTGAGATAGGTTTTGACGACGATGCGAAACTGGCCGTCGATCGGCTCGTTGAAATCGTCGTAGCCGGTCGTTTCGATCACAGCGCCGCCGCCGCTGGCTTCCCCGGCTGCGCTGTCGCTGTCGTAGTCCCCGCCGTTGTAGCGGTTGAAGAGCTCGCTGACTGCCTCGGCGGCTTCGGCGTCACATTCGACCGCAATCTCCAGAATGCTCTCTGCGGCCATCGTTCAGTCCGACCCGAACAGGCGGTCGAAGAAGCCTTTGGACTCTTCGCGCGAGCCGGTGTCGCCGAAGGTGCGGGCCAGCTGGCGGAAGAGATCTTTCTGTTCGGCGGTCAGCTTGGTTGGAATCTCGACGCGGGTGGTGATGATCATGTCCCCGCGCCCGTTGCGTTGCAGGTGGGGGATGCCGAGCCCCCGGCGGCGGAACTGGGAACCGGTCTGGGTGCCGGGGGGGATCTCGAGCGATTCGGCCTCGCCTTCGAGGGTGGGGATGCGGATCGTGGCGCCCAGGGCGGCCTGGGCCACGTTGACCGGCAGCTCGAGCAGGATGTCGCTGCCGTTGCGCACAAAGAAGCGGTGGGGTTCCACCGACACGACCACATAGAGGTTGCCAGCCGGCCCGCCCAGCTGGCCGGCTTCCCCTTCGCCCGCCAGGCGGATGCGGGTCCCCTCGTCGACCCCGGCCGGGATCTTGACGTTGATTTTGCGGGTGACCCGCATATGCTTGCGTCCCCGGCATTTCTGGCAGGGGGAGGGGATGACCTCGCCGGTTCCGCTGCAGGTCGGGCAGGGGGAGGCTGTCACCACCGTCCCAAAGAGGGGGCTCTGCTGGCGGCGTTTGACTTCGCCGCTGCCGTTGCAGGCAGAGCAGACGACGGGCGCAGTCGGCGGTTCTGCCCCGCTGCCCTGGCAGCGTTCGCACGCTTCCATGCGCGGGATGTCGAGGTCCCGTTCGGCGCCGAAGACCGCTTCCTCGAACGTCAGGCGGATGTCGGCGCGCAGGTCAGCGCCCCGCCGCGGCTGGCGCCGGTTGGCCGCCCCGCCGCGACCGATGCCGCCGAAGAGCTCTTCAAAAATGCTGCCCAGATCGTTGAACCCGCCCATGTCGCCCCCTCCGGCGCTGCTGCCTTGCAGCCCGGCATGGCCGTAGCGGTCGTAGATCGCCCGTTTTTCGTCGTCGGAGAGCACCTGATAGGCTTCGTTGATCTCTTTGAAACGGATTTCAGCGTCGGGCGCTTTGTTGACGTCGGGGTGATATTGCTGTGCCAGCTTGCGAAACGCCCGCTTGAGCTGCTCTTTGTTGGCGTCACGTGCCACACCCAGGACTTCGTAGTAGTCTTGTTTTTCCATAGAGTTCACTTTGTCAGAATGGTCGCTTATTCCCAGTTGATAATCCAGGCGCACAGCCCTGCCAGGCCGACGGTGGCGCCCACCAAGGCCGCCCACTGGGTCGGCTCAAAACCGACGTGGCGAGCACTGAAGTACAGAATCACCACCATCCCCACCGACAGAACAGCCCAGTTGGAGAGCACCGGGTGCTCGTTCCAGAATTGTTGGAGTCGCTTCATGGATTTACCTTTGTGTTTCCAGCTGGAACGCCAGCTCGTCCCAGATCCGATCCAGCTGTTGGTGCAAGGCTTCCTCGCTGCCGTTGTTGTCGATCAGGCGCGTCCGCTGGCTCTGCTGGCGGGCCAGATGGAACTTCTCCGCCGGGCTGGACTGGGCCGCCATGCGGCGATGGGCCTCGGCCACATCCATCCCCCGCTGTTGGGTCAGACGGCGCAGCTGGGTGCTTTCGTCGGCGGTCACCACCCAAATTTCGTCGCACAGAGGGAGCAGCCGCCCTGATTCCAACAGCTTGATCGCCTCGATCACCACGACGGGAGCGTCTACGTCCGCCAACTGCTGCTGGGCCAGCACAAAAACCGCAGGATGGACCAGCGCCTCCAGCTCGGCCAGACGTTTTGGGTCGGCAAAGACAATCTTCCCCAGCTCAGCCCGGTCCAGCAGCCCCTCTGCGCCCAGGACCGCAGGGCCAAAGGCAGAGAGGACCGCCGCATAGGCCGCCCCGTCGGGGGCCAGCGCACGGTGGGCCAGCTTGTCAGCGTCGATCACCGCTGCCCCACGCGCCGCCAGGTAGGCGAGCACGGTGCTCTTCCCGGTGGCGATATTCCCGGTCAACCCGATTGTCCACGGTCGCTTCATCAGCGCCCAGTATAGCACAGCCGCCAGCCAATCTTGGAAGTGGCAAGGCTTGGAATTTGCATTCCAGCGAGTCGGCAGCCTGCCCAAAACCTCAATTGACAACTCTGGAGAGGCTCCGCTATACTACCACAGAACAAATCTACCCTCTGCTCTATCGAAGGGTCTGTCTCTGCAAACGCTGCGACGCACGCCAGAAGCAGGGCACACCCATCGCTGCCAGAACTTTTTGGGATCCTCCAGCCACTTTCATCGAAGGGGCTGCGGGCGATAGAATTCTCGCTGTGGACTTGAACAGCGACATCATGCATCACGCAGTTCGTACAAAAAGCAGTTCGTACAAAAAGGAGAAGCTGTACATGCGCAGACATACCCTGGCACTTGCCATCCTGTTGATGCTGGCCGCTCTGGTGGCGGCCTGTGCGCCGGCCCCAGAGCCAACGGCTTCCGAAGCGGCCCCGACAGAAGCGGCCGCAGAAGAAGCCCCGGCAGAAGAGGCCGCCGCTGAAGAAGCTCCTGCCGAAGAAGCCGCCGCAGCCGGCACGGTCATCAAAATTGCGACGCAGTCCCCGCTGAGCGGCCCGCAGTCTGTGCTGGGCACGGCCATCAAGAACGGCGCCCAGCTCGCTCTGGAGCAGAAGTCCGCCACACTGCAGGAGATGGGCTTCACGGTGGAGCTGGCTCCCTACGACGACCAGGCCACTCCAGATACCGGCGTCGCCAACGCCACCCAGATTGCTGCCGACCCGACGGTGCTCTGCATGGTCGGCCACCTGAACAGCGGGGTGATGATCCCCAGCATGGAGGTCTACCACAACGCCCAGCTGGCCGCGGTCTCGCCGGCGAATACCAACCCCACGGTCACCGAGCGTGGCTACGTCGAAGTCAACCGCATCGTCGGTCGCGACGACGTGCAGGGTGTGGTCGGCGAAAACTTTGCCCGTGAGGAGATGGGGGTCCAGAGCGTCTACATCGTCCACGACAAGACCTCCTACGGCCAGGGGGTTGCTGAATTTTTCCGCCAGTCTGCGGAAGCCAACGGCATGGCCGTGTTGGGCTTTGAGGGGACCGAAGAACAGGCCAACTTTGACAGCATCCTCACCCCGATCCTGGCTGCCAACCCGGACCTGATCTACTTTGGGGGGATCTACAGCCAGGGTGGCATTTTGTTCAAACAGGCGCGCGACAAGGGGATCATGGCGCAATTCATGGGGCCCGACGGGCTCGACGCGTCTGAGCTGGCCAGCCTGGGCGGCGAAGCGGTGGCGGGGATGTACTACAGCTCGGTCGCTGGCCCGGCCAATGTCTACCCGGCCACCCAGCAGTTCATCGCCGACTACGAGGCCCGTTTCGGCGAGCAGACCCAGCCGTTTGCGGCGCAGGGCTACGACGCCATGGGGATCTGCCTGCAGGGGATCGAAAAGGCCATCGAGGCCAACGGCGGCCAGCTGCCCGGGCGTGCCCAGGTTGCGGAAGCGGTGCGTGCCACGGCCGGCTATGCGGGCATCACCGGCGAAGTCACCTTCAACGACAAAGGCGACAAGACGGTGGCCACCTACTTCGTGCTGCAGGTGGCCTCGGCAGACCCGGCTCTTTGGAACACCAACCAGGTCGTGAAGTTGCTCGACATTCCGGCTCCGTGAGCCTGTTGGCGTAAGCGAGGTGGCAGAGACGGCCCGCTGTCTCTGCCACCTCGCTGTTTTGACCTGTCGTTCACAGCCCGTCCTCTGACAGTCCGCTCTCCAGCCCGTGTGCCCGCAGCGTGGGCGGGTCCGTGGAGCAAGCGAAGGAGCCTGCTATGCGCCTGCATCGGCCGAACCTGCTGCTGGAAGTTTTGCGCCCCTTGGGCCAGTTGCTCGTCTTCATCCTCGGCGCCAGCGCGGCCATCTCTGCCATCACCGTCCTGACTGCGTTTTTGATCCGCGGCACCCGCACCGACATGGATCTTTTGCAGATCACCTTGATTCTGCTGCCGCAGGTGCTGATCGACGGCATCGTGCTGGGGTTTATGTATGCGACGATCGCGCTGGGCTACACGATGGTCTATGGCGTGTTGGAGTTCATCAACTTTGCCCACGGCGAATTTTTTATGTTCGGTGCCTTCGCCGGGGTCGAGTTCCTGGTCTGGATGCAGGGGCAGGGGTGGCTGCCAGACGGGCAGGGGTGGCTGGCCTATCTGCTGCTGGCCGGGGCTGTGGGGGTCGGCATGTTGATCTCTGGCTCGATCTCGGTCTCTACCGAGCGCATCGCCTACCGACCGCTGCGGGGGGCCCCCCGTCTGGTTCCGCTGATCTCGGCGATCGGCGTCTCGTTTTTGCTCCAAGATGTCATGCGTTTCTACCAGAGCACAGCCAACGGTGCCTTTTACCGCACCTTTCCCACCTTTGGGGGCTTTTCGGAGCGGATCACCCTCTTTGCCCTGCCCCTCGACGACCGGGAGATCACCATTGCCATCCAGATGACCTCGATCGTGATCATCGTTGTCGGCAGCGTGATGTTGGTGGGGCTCAACTACCTGGTCAACGCAACCCGGCTCGGGCGGGCCATCCGGTCGGTCGCCCAGGACCGCAACACTGCCTACCTGATGGGGGTCGATGTCAACCGGATCATCGCTGTGACGTTTTTGATCGGCGGCGCGCTGGGGGGCGCTGCCGGGGTGCTCTGGTCCTTCCGTTTCACCCGCGCCGACCCCTACATGGGGTTTTTCCCAGGGTTGAAGGCCTTTACGGCGGCGGTGTTGGGGGGGATCGGCAGCATTGTGGGGGCAATGTTGGGGGGGATGGTGCTTGGCCTGCTCGAGTCATTTGCCGCCGCCTACCTGACGATCTTCACGCGCGGGGCCTTTGGGGCAGAGTACAAAGACATCTTTGCCTTTGCGATTCTGATCCTCATCCTGATTTTCCGGCCGTCCGGGTTGCTGGGCGGCAAGACGACACAGAAAGCCTAGGGGGGAAAGCATGAGCGTTGCTCGCCATTCACAGCTGTCGCCGTTGCAGCGGCTCCTGCAGGGGACGCCCGGGCTTTGGATTGTGCTGGCTGTGGCCGCCGGTGCGTCCTATGGGTTTGTGCAGAGCCCCCGTTCGCTGCCGGTGCGTCTGTTGTTGATCTTTTCGCTGCTGTTGATCTATTTTATGCCGCAGAAGGGGTGGATCAAGCTGCTCTACGGGGGGGGGATGCTGCTGATCGTGCTGCCCTATCTGGGGTTGTTCAACCCATTTTTGATGGAGCTGGGCTTTCAGATTGCAGCCTTTGCCACCCTGGCGATCGGGCTCAACATCGTGGTTGGTTTTGCGGGGCTGCTCGACCTGGGGTATGTGGCCTTTTTTGCGGTGGGGGCCTATCTGTGGGCCTTTTTTGGTTCGCAGCAGCTCTGGCACACCGACGAAGCGCCGGGCACCTTCACGATCTTTGCCACCTTTCCCTTCCCGGCCTGGTGGTTCTGGATCTTTCTGGGGGTCGGGGTGGTGGGGGCTGCGTTCACCGGCGTGCTGCTCGGTTTTCCTGTGCTGCGGCTGCGCGGCGACTACCTGGCCATCGTCACACTGGGTTTTGGAGAAGTGATCCGGGTGATGGCCAACAACCTGGACAAGCCGATCAACCTGACCAACGGGCCGCAGGGGATCACCCCGATCCAGCGTCCGCCGATTCCGTCGTTTTTCACCAGCCCGGAGTTTTTGGAGCAGCTGGGGCAGCTGGCGGGCCGGCCGGTGGGTCTCAACGACCTCTACGGTTTTTTCTTCTACTTCATGGCGGTCGCCATTCTGGTGTTGGCCATTTTTCTGGCGCTGCGGCTGGACAACTCCAAACTGGGCCGGGCCTGGACGGCGATCCGCGAGGATGATGTGGCTGCGGTGGCGATGGGGGTGCCGCTGCGGCGCACCAAACTGGCGGCCTTTGCGATCGGGGCTTCGTTTTCGGGGGCGATGGGGGTGCTTTACGCCGCCAATCGGACCTTTGTGAGCCCGGAGACCTTTTCGTTGACCGTGTCGATCAGCATTTTGGTGATGGTCATTTTGGGGGGGCTGGGCAGCATCGCCGGGGTGGTGCTGGGGGCGGCGATCGTCACCATGCTCAACATCGACATTTTGCAGACACTCTCCCTCCAGCTCAGCAGCCTGCGCCAGGGCAGCGGCACGATTCCGCTGCTGGGGATCCCGTGGGCGTCGCTGCCGACGCAGCTTGACCCGGCGCGCTACCAGCGGCTCTTTTTTGGGCTGCTGCTGATCGTCATGATGATCTTCCGCCCCGAGGGGATCATTCCCTCGCAGCGTCGGCGGCTGGAACTGCACGAAGAGCCGGCCCAGGAGCCCCTGGCAGCCCAGCTCGAGGGGGAGCTCGAGCCCGACCACAAGCTGGAGAGCTGAGCCGTGGCGGCGAGCCCGGTGCAGAGAGGAGAGAAGATGAGACCTTTGCTGGAATTGCGCAATGTCACCAAATGCTTTGGCGGGCTGGTGGCCGTCAACAACGTCGACTTGCAGATCGAGCCGGGCAGAATTGCCAGCGTGATCGGCCCCAACGGCGCCGGCAAGACGACGATCTTCAACACGATCACCGGAATCTACCGGCCCGACGCCGGAACGATCCGCTTCGACGGCCAGAACATTGCCGGGAAACGGCCAGACCAGATCACCGCAGCTGGCATGTGCCGCACCTTTCAAAATATCCGTCTCTTTCACAACATGACGGTGCTCGAAAATGTCCTGGTCGGGGCCCACACCCAGACCCCCAGTACCCTCTGGGGAGCCATGCTGCGCACCCGCAGCTTCCAACGGGCAGAAGAGAAGGCCCGCCAGGAAGCGATCCGCCTGCTCCGCTATGTGGGGCTGCCGGCTGGCCTCGGCGACCAGCTCGCCAAAAACCTCCCCTACGGCCAGCAACGGCGGATCGAAATCGCCCGGGCCCTTGCCGCCAACCCCAAGCTGATCTTGCTGGACGAACCGACTGCCGGCATGAACCCGCAGGAGACAGAGGCGGCAATCCGGCTGTTTCGCAGGTTGCGCGACGAACTGGGCGTCACCGTCGTGCTGATCGAACATGACATGAAGGTGGTGATGGGCATCTCAGAGTATGTCACGGTCATCGACTACGGACAGAAAATTGCCGAAGGCACCACCGCAGAAGTTCGGAAAAACCAACGGGTGATCGAGGCCTATCTGGGGCGCAGCGCACCCAGCGAACAGGGCCCTGTCGGGGAAGGCAGCTGAACATGAGCGCACCAGTTCTGGAATTGACCAACGTCAACACCTATTACGGCAAGATCCACGCCCTCAAAGGAATTTCACTCACGGTCGAGCGGGGCGAAGTCGTCACCCTGATCGGCAGCAACGGCGCCGGGAAAACCACCACGCTGCGCTCGATCTCGGGGCTGATCCAGCCGAGACAGGGAGAGATCAAACTCAACGGGCAGTCGATCCGGTCGGTCTCCCCCCACAAAATCGTCGAACAGGGCATCGGCCATGTGCCCGAAGGCCGCGGGATCTTCCCTGCGCTGACCGTCTTCGAGAATTTGGAGATGGGGGCCTTCCTGCTGCGCGACCTGGCCGAGTTTGAGCGGCGGCTGGCGCGCGTCTTTGCAATTTTTCCCCGGCTGGAGGAGCGGGTGGGGCAGCGCGGCGGCACGTTGTCGGGCGGGGAGCAGCAGATGCTGGCGATCGGGCGGGCGCTGATGCAGCAGCCCGCCATCCTCTTGCTCGACGAGCCTTCGATGGGCCTTGCCCCGCTGCTGGTCGAAGAGATCTTTCACATCATTCGCCGGTTGAACCAGACCGAAGGCACCACCATCCTGCTGGTCGAGCAGAACGCCCAGGCCGCCTTGCAGGTGGCCAACCGGGCCTATGTCCTGGAAACCGGACGGATCACGATGGACGGCAGCGCGCAGGCGCTGCTGCACGACCCCAAGGTGATTCAAGCCTATCTGGGCTTTTAGCCTTCTGCTCCTGCACCGACCCGGCGCAGGAGCAGAAGACGTTCACCAGAGCGTGATGATCCGCTCCTGCTGCTGGCGCAGCTTTTCTCGGTTGGGGCGCAGCGCTGCCAGGACAGCCACCAGCACGAGGAGGCCGTAGAGTGCAAAGGGCCACGGCGTGATCTGATCCACCGCCAGCAGCAGAAAGAGGGCAAACGAAGCCACCGCCACGGCAAACGTGCCGATCGAGGCGATCCGCGACCACCAGATCAGAAAGGCGCCCACCACCACCACGATGCCGCCGACCAACGGTGAAAGGGCGAGCGCGGTGGCAGCCGCCGTGATTCCGCCTGCCCCCCCCTTGAATCCGTTGAGAAAGGACCAGTTGTGGCCGACCACGGCCAGCCCCCCGGCGCCCGCCAGCGCCAGGTTGAGCGCGTCGGTGCGGGCGACAGCGTCCTCGACTGACATCGTGGCGGGTTCGGGGAAAAGGGCAAAGAAGAGCCAGTGCACCGCCCAGACCGCCACCGCCCCCTTGACGGCGTCGCCGACGATGGTCGGGAGAGCCGCCTTGAGGCCGGCTGCCCGCCAGGCATTGGTGCCGCCGATGCGCCCGCTGCCCACCTTGCGAATGTCGACCCCATACAGCCGGCACACCCACAGCCCCACCGGGATCGAGCCCAGCAGGTAGCCGGCCGCCGCACCCAACAGTGTAAAAGCCCACAGCATTGTGTATGCCACCTTTCTGGAACGTTGCTTTCGGAAGAGTGTCGGCTGGACCCGGCAGCTTCTCTGCTTGTAGGAGAGGGCTCAGAGCAGGCTGCGCACCGCCGCGACCGCCGCTTCATAGTCGGGGTGCTGACCGATCCCAGGCACGTATTCGACATAACGAATGGTGTCCTGGCTGTCGACCACAAAGAGCGCCCGCTGTTCGGCGCCCAGTGCGGGGACTGCGGTGCCGTAGGCGCGGCCAAAGGCAAGATCCATGTAGTCTGAGAGCATCAAGACCTGTTCGATGCCAGCGGCGCCGCACCAGCGTTTCTGGGCTGCGGGCAGGTCCACGCTGACTGTGATGACGACCACTGAGTCACCCAGCCCGGCGGCCTCCTGGTTCATGCGGCGGGTCTGGGCATCGCAGAGGCTGGTGTCGATGCTGGGAATGGTGCTGATCAGGCGGATTTTGCCTGCGGTGTCGGCCAGCAGGTGGGAGGTGGCCAGAAAGCCGGTGGAGAGGGTCACTTCGGGGGCTTTGTCGCCGGGCTGCAGCGCAGGTCCAACAACTTCCAGGGCTTTGTCACGAAATGCAACGGTTCGTTCGCTCATGTTGGTTTCCTCAGCGTGAATGGATTGGGTTCGGTTTTGGTCGGTGGCTGCGGTCGCTCTTCGGCTTCTGACGGCGGGAGCGGCCGGCTCACCGGGAGTTGGGCGTGTGGGGGGGGAGGGGGCAGTTTGACGTCGCCGGCGGCGTCGGCCCGGATGTTGACCGCCGCGCGCATGACCACGTTTTCTGCCATGTAAAAACTGTTGACATTGAGGATGCCGCTGACCTGGCTGCCGTCGAGCAGTTCGACCCGGTCGGCCTGAATGACCCCTTTGAATTTGCCGCGAATGCTGACCACATGGGCGAAGATGTCGCACTGCACCAGCGCGCTCTCCGCCAGGATCACATTGGCTGGGGTTCGGATTTCGCCCTGCTCGACCGCGCCGTCGATCCGAATGCTGGCGTCGCATTCGAGTGTGCCGCTGAAGCGGGCGCGGCTTCCGATCTGCACTTCGATCCGGTCTGGTTCGGGTCGAACGGCACGTGCAAACATGGCATCCTCCTAGGACAACACCAGGTGTGAGGAGATGCTCTCCCCACGGTAGATCCGATGGATGATGTCGGCCAGCAGCGGGGCCACCGACAGCACCACCAGCTTGGGGCTGTATTTTTCTGCGGCGATCGGGAGGGTGTTGGTGACGACCAGCCGCTCGATGCGGTCGTCGGCAGCCAACCGTTCCAGCGCAGTGGGCAGCAGCACCGGGTGGGTGATGGCAAAGCATGCCTTGCCCTCTGCGCCCGCCTGGTAGAGTGCATCGACCTGTTTGAGCACGCTGCCGCCCGCCATCACATCGTCGATGATGATCGGGCGTCTGCCCTGAATGTCGCCGACCACATGGGTGGTCTCGGTCGTCGTGAAGTTGGTCCGCCGTTTGTGCATGACGACCAGCGGCAGGTTGAGCAGCTCGGCGTATTTGCCCGCCATGCTGGCACGACCGACATCGGGGCTGACGATCGCTGCATCAGCGTACTCCGGCGTCCGAAAGTAGTCGGCCAGCAGCGGAACCGCGCTGAGGGGGTCGACCGGCACGTTGAAAAAGCCCTGGATCGCCCGGTTGTGGATGTCGACATAGATGACCCGGCGGGCCCCCCCCATCTCGACCATGTTGGCGACCACGCGCGCGCTGATCGACTCCCGCCCCTTGGCCATCCGCTCCTGGCGGGCGTAGGGAAAATAGGGGATGACCACGCTCACTGTGTGCGCGCTGGCCCGGCGAAAGGCATCCAGATAGAGAAGCAATTCGACCAGATGTTCGTTGACCGGTTCGCTGCAGGGTTGGATGAAAAAGATGTCCTGGTCGCGCACGACCTCTTCGAGCATGACATGAATCTCGCTGTCTGGCATGCGTTGGGTCGTCGACGCGCCCAGCCGGACATGCAGAATCTCGGCGATCTCGCGCGCCAGCGCAGGGTGCGCCGAGCCAGCAAAGATGCGCAGTGGATGGTAAGATTGAACCATCAAGGGCCTCTCACTCTCGTAACCGGGGGTGCCGACAAAGCACCCCACAGCGATTTGCAGCTACCGTCATCGCAAATTATATGATAGCATAGAAGGAGTCCACAATTCAGGGAGAGAGCGAGTGCACACTCTCTCTGGCGGCTGGGCGGCGATCGAAAAGAGACTGGAGGGCTGTTCGAGCAATGCAGGCAAAGAGCACCTTGCTGATAGCAACCCACAACCGCGGCAAAGTTCGCGAGTATGCCCGTCTGTTGGCGGATCTGCCGCTGCTGCTCACCTGGCTGGACGAGGTCGGGGTGACTGCGGTCGCCGACGAGACCGAGGCCACCTTTCTGGCCAACGCCCTGGGCAAAGCCCATTTTTATGCGCGTCAGACAGGGTTGTTGACCTGGGCCGACGACAGCGGCCTTGAAGTCGCTGCGCTGGGCGGGCGGCCAGGGGTGCTCTCTGCCCGTTATGGGGGGGAAGGGATGTCGGATGCCGACCGGTACAACCTGCTCTTGCGCGAACTGGAGGGCGTGTCCGATCGGAGCGCCCGTTTTTGCTGCGCCGTGGCAGTGGTCTCCCCGGCGGGCCAGAGCTGGAGCGCCGAAGGGACCCTGGAGGGGACGATCCTGCCGGCCCCGCGCGGCAGCCAGGGCTTTGGCTACGACCCGGTCTTCTGGGTGCCTGCACAGGGCAGGTCGCTGGCTGAGCTGCCGGTCGACCTCAAAAATCAGATCAGCCACCGGGCTGCTGCGGTCGCTGCCATTCGTCCGCAGTTGGAACGCCTGTGCCGGGGGGAGGGATGAAGCAGTTGATCAACGTCCCCGCCGTTGTTGTGGCGGGGCGGTCTGGGGGGCGGTCTGGGGGGGAGCCACTGTGCTGGCCGAGAAAATTTGCCCTGCCGCCGCCGGGAGCGACCTCTCCCTGCCCGAACTGGTCGAACGAGGAGAGAAGGTCAGCAGACAGGGCTGTTTTGAGGTGTTGTAAGAGACCATGAAGCCGACGACGATCGACCAGGTTTTGTTGACGGAGTGGATTGTGAACTGTGCGCAGAAGATGAAGGCGCACCGCGACTGGCTGACTGCGCTCGACGCTGCCATCGGCGATGCCGACCACGGGGTCAACATGGAGCGTGGGTTCGACGAGATCGGTGCCCGGCTGGCCGGGTACAGGGGGGAGGGGTGCGGGGCCCTCTGCAAGCTGGTGGGCATGACGCTGCTGGCCAAAGTTGGGGGGGCGAGCGGCCCGCTCTACGGCACCTTTTTTCTGCACATGGGGCTGGTTGCGGCGGGCAAGCAGCGGTTGACCGAGAGCGAATTTGCCGCTGCCTTTGCGGGCGGCGTCGACGGCATCCGTCAGCGTGGCAGCGCTCGGCTGGGGGACAAGACGATGGTCGACGCGCTGCTGCCGGCTGCGCTGGCCCTGCAGCAGGCGTTGGACAACTACAGCCCGCTCTGCGTTGCGCTGCGTTCGGCCGCCGCCGCCGCCGAAGCCGGGATGTTGGCGACGATTCCGATGCAGGCGAGCAAGGGGCGCGCCAGCTATCTTGGCCCGCGCAGCGTCGGCCACCAGGATCCTGGTGCGACCTCGGCCTGGCTGCTGGTGCTGAGCGCAGCGGAGGTCGTCTGTCTGGCTGCGGACCCCGGGCTGCTCATCCAATAAGACGAACAGAGAGAGGAGGCAGAGGGATGGGAAAATTGATTGCTGCGATCGACCAGGGCACGACCAGCACGCGCTGCATGATCTTCAACCTGCGCGGCGAGATCGTCGGTGCCAGCCAGCGTGAGCACCGTCAGATCTTTCCGAAAGCGGGCTGGGTCGAACACGACCCGCTGGAAATTTGGGAGCAGACCCAGCGGGTGGTGGCCGAAGCGGTGGCCAAGCTGGGCAGGGCCGGGCGCGACCTGGTGGCGGTGGGCATCACCAACCAGCGCGAGACCACTGTGGTCTGGAACCGCCGCACCGGCCGTCCCTACCACAACGCGCTGGTCTGGCAGGACACCCGCACCGACCGGCTTTGTGCGGAGCTGGCTGGGGAGGCAGGCCCCGACCGGTTTCGGGCCCGTGTCGGGCTGCCGCTCTCGATCTACTTTGCCGGCCCCAAGCTGCGCTGGCTGCTCGACCATGTGCCAGGGCTGCGGGCAGATGCCGAACGGGGGGAAGCGCTCTTTGGCACGGTCGACAGCTGGCTGGTCTGGAACCTGACCGGCGGGGTGGACGGCGGCGTGCACATCACTGATCGGACCAATGCCTCGCGCACCATGCTGATGGGGCTCGAGAGCGGCCAGTGGGACGAGACGATGTTGGAGAGCATGGGCGTGCCTCGGGCGATGTTGCCGGCGATCCGGCCTTCGAGCGACCCCAATCTGTACGGCCACACGCTGCCGGAGGGCCCTTTTGGGGCCCGCATCCCGATCTGTGGGGTGCTTGGCGACCAGCAGGCAGCTACCGTCGGGCAGTGCTGTTTTGCGGCGGGCGAAGCCAAAAACACCTACGGCACCGGCTGTTTCATGTTGCTCAACACCGGCACCGAGATTGTGCACTCCCGCCACGGCCTGCTGACGACCGTCTGCTATCAGTTCGGCGACGCGCCGATCGTCTACGCGCTCGAAGGGTCGATCGCCGTGACCGGCTCGCTGGTGCAGTGGCTGCGCGACAACCTGCACCTGATCGACTCGGCCGCTGAGATCGAGAACCTGGCCTATACGGTGGAGGACAACGGCGGCGTCTATTTTGTGCCGGCCTTTTCGGGGCTGTATGCCCCTTACTGGCGCAGTGATGCGCGCGGGGTGATTGTGGGCCTGACCCGTTTTGCCAACCGTGGCCACCTGGCTCGGGCCGCGCTGGAGGCGACCGCATTTCAGACGCGCGAGGTGTTGGATGCCATGTACCAGGATTCTGGGGTTGCGCTGCAGGCGTTGAAGGTGGATGGTGGCATGGTGCGCAACGAGCTGCTGATGCAGTTTCAGGCAGATGTGCTCGGGGTGCCGGTTGTTCGCCCGCGTGTCAGCGAGACGACTGCGCTGGGTGCCGCCTATGCGGCGGGCCTGGCTGTGGGCTTCTGGCGCAGCACCGATGAACTGCGCGCCAACTGGGGTGTCGACAAGAGCTGGGTGCCGACGCCCTCTGCGCCGGCCCACAGCACACTCTATGCCCGCTGGAAGAAAGCGGTGACGCGCACCTTTGACTGGGTGGAAGAACCGTAGTTTTGGAGCAGTGGGGGTCCGCAAAAACCAAAGGGGAAAACGGCATGAAACAGATGACAGCCGATCTGCTGGTGATCGGAGGGGGCTCCACCGGAACTGGGGTGGCGTGGGATGCGGCGTTGCGCGGGCTGCGGGTGGTGCTGGTTGAAAAGCGCGACCTGACCCACGGCACGACCGGGCGCTATCATGGGCTGCTGCACAGCGGCGGCCGGTATGTGGTCAAGGATCCGCAGAGTGCGCTCGAATGTATCGAAGAAAACCGAATTTTGCGTCGCACCCACACCCACTGTATCGAAGACACCAGCGGCTTTTTTGTGGTGACCCCGGAGGATGAGGGGGACTACCCGGCCCGCTTTCAGGCCGCCTGCGCCACGGTCGGCATCCCCTGCACAGAGGTGCCGCTCCGGGAAGCCTTTCGTCGCGAGCCGCTGCTCAACCCGCGCATCAGCCGTGTCTTCGAGGTGCCCGACGGGGCGGCGGACAGTTTTCTGGCCACCCACGCCACCGCCCAGGCGGCGCGCCAGGCGGGCGCCCAGATCCTGGTCTACCACGAAATGGTCGAGCTGTTGACTGCGGGGGGAGAGGGGGATCGCCGCGTGGTCGGCGCGCTGGTGCGCGATGTCGTGCGTGGAGAACTGATCCGCATCGAAGCCAGCATCACCGTCAACGCAGCTGGTGCCTGGGCGGGCAAACTGGCTGCGACCGCTGGAATCCCGCTTCGGGTCATCCCCGGCAAAGGGGTGATGGTGGCGGTCAACCATCGGCTGGTCAACACGGTTGTCAACCGCTGCAAAATGCCTGCCGACGGCGACATCCTGGTCCCGGTACACACCGTGGCGATCATTGGCACCACCGACGAACGGGTGGCCGACCCGGAGCGGTTTGGCATCGAGCCGTGGGAAGTGCTGTTGATGTTGAGTGAGGGGGACAAACTGGTGCCTGGCCTGAGCCGTGCGCGCATCTTGCGGGCCTGGGCGGGGGTGCGCCCGCTCTACCAGGAAGGGTACAGCGGTGACAGCCGCGACGCCACCCGTGCGCTGGCGCTGCTCGACCACCGCCAGCGCGACGGTGTCTCCGGTTTTTTGACCATCACTGGCGGCAAATGGACCACCTTTCGGCTGATGGCCGAGAAGACCGTAGACAAGGCGTGCGCCCAGCTGGGCATCGACCGTGCCTGTCAGACGGCCAGCACCCCGGTCCCGGGCGTTGAGCAGGGACACTACTGGCTGGGGCATCGGCTGCACGAGGTTGAAGAGGCGCAGCTCCAAGGCGATCTGGTCTGCGAGTGCGAGCTGGTCACCCGCGCGATGGTCGAGCAGGCGGCGGTCAACAACCCCACCGTCACCCTCGACGACCTGCGCCGCGATGTGCGGCTGGGGATGGGGCCCTGCCAGGGAGGGTTTTGCACCTTTCGGGCGGCTGGGATTTTGCAGGAGCTGCGTGCAGCGCCGGGGGC
>CAIOHJ010000109.1 GCA_903858085.1 uncultured Chloroflexota bacterium | reverse complement strand
CGCTACGCCCCGTTGCATTTAGAGTATAGCACGGTCGCCCAGAGCAACCAAATTGCTGCTCCAGCGAAGGGACAATTCAGAGAGCCAGGTCGCCTGTGCGCCATAGCCTGTTGGAGAGCGTTTCGACGGCTTGATGGTGTGCCCGCTCTGTGGTATAGTTTTGGGGTCTCTCAGGGGTGTTTGCAGCCTGTTCCCAGATCGGAACGAACCTATCCGGTCCATGCTGCGGCAAACCCTGCTGAGCCAGCGATCTATCCACCCACAATCGATACGGAGGAAGAGTATGAGTTGGAGCCAATTGCCTTCACGCACCCAGCGGACAGCCCTGCTGCTGCTTGTGCTGGTGGCGGCCCTGTTGTTGCAGGCCTGCGCCCCGGCCGCTACAGCCCCAGACGACGGGCAGGAAGCTGCCGCCCCGGCCGGCCCGGTCGTCAACACCTTGGGCAAGGAACTGCCCGCGGATGCGGCCCCGTTGGATCAGCAGGTGCTGGTCTATCCGTACAATGGCTGGCGCACCTTTACCACCATCGATTTCTTTCAGGCGGTCTACGAGCGAGCAGATTCGCTGACCGACCTGCTCTCCGATGCGCTGGTGCGGCTCGACAAAGATTTTCAGGTCAACCCTGGGGCAGCCACCGAATGGTCGGTAGACGAAAGCGGGCTGGTCTGGATCTTCAAGCTGGACCCCAATCTGATGTGGAACGACGGCACGCCGGTCACCGCCGACGACTATGTCGCCACCTTCCGCTACGGCGCCGACCCCGAACATGCCTGGGATTTTTCCTGGTATTACCAGGGGGTGATCCGCAACTGGACCCAGGCGGTGGCCGGCGAAGTGCCGGTCGAGGAGATCGGTGTGCGGGCTGTGGACGCCCAGACGCTGGAGTTCACCACCGAGGCCCCGGCCCCGTTCCTGCCGGCGATGCTGGTCTACTCGGCCACCTTCCAGAAGGCTGCGCTGGAGGCCCACGGCGGTCTTTACAACTCCAATCCTGAAACTTCGGTTTCGGCTGGCCCGTACCAACTGGTCGAGTGGACCAAGGACCAGCGGCTGGTCTATGCGATCAACCCGGACTACAAAGGCACCAACGTCCCGTACATCGAACGAATTGTCGTGGTCAACATCGGCCAGCCTTCGCAGCTGATGCCGGCCTACGAGGCCAATGAGATCGATTTTGTCAACGGCGGCGGCACCCTTTCGCCGGCGGACCTTGAGATTATCGGCGCAGACCCCGACCTGAACGCACAATACCATCCCCACTACGGCGATTTCCGCACCTACTACTTTGCCTTCGACACCTCCCAGCCCCCCTTTGACAACCTGTTGGTGCGCCAGGCCTTTGCCCACGTGCTCGACCGCGATACGATCCTGGCCAATGTCGTCAAGCGCCAGGGGATGGCCGCCTATTCGTTCTTGATGCCTGGCTTCCCAGCTGCCAATTCTTCTGCCCACCAGGAGACCTATGCGTTCAACGTGGAAGGGGCGCAGCAACTGCTGGCCGAAGCAGGGTACCCCAACGGCGAAGGGTTCCCCAAGCTGACGCTCAAGCTGCGCGCCGAAGGGCCCACCCCGCTGGCGGTTGCTCAGGCCTACGCCGCTGCGCTCAAAGAGTCGCTGGGGATCGAGGTCGAAGTGAACAACATGGACTTCAAGGCCTTTATGGACGAACTCAATGCCAAACCGACCGGCGTCCAGTTTACCTTGATCTCCTACGGCATGGACTACCTCGACCCGAGCAACATGCTCGGCGTCTTCCTCTCCGGCGGGCGCCATCCGTGGAGCAATGCCGAGTATGACAGCCTGGTGCGCGAGGCGTCGAGCTTCACCGGTGACCCGGCCGAGCGCGTCCAGATGTTCCAGGAGGCCGAGACGATCCTGGTCAACGACGCCGCCTTTGTCTTCGCCTACCACCAGACCCCCGGCGATCTGATCAAGCCCTATCTCAAGGGGCCGGCGTTGGAACCGGATGCCAACGGTGTCGCCGCCTGGCACTGGCCCGGTTTTTCCAGCTTCAGCGACCTGCTGTCAGGGGTCTACATCTCCAACGAGGTCAGCAACTACCGGCAGGCACCGGACTAACCCTGCTCTCCGCCTTTTTTGTGCTGTGCGCCGCCGCACCCGGCGGCGCACAGCAGTCAGGTCAAAGATCGAATGGCTCGCTATCTGTTTGGCCGGCTGGCCGGCATCGTGATCGTCTTTTGGATTGTCAGCGTGGTGATCTTTCTGCTCATGCATGCGATCCCTGGCGGCCCCTACAACGAAGACAAAGTGCCGTTGACCGCCGAAGCCAAGGCCAACTATCTGCGCAAGTACGGGCTCGACCGGCCGCTGGTCGAGCAGTATCTGCTGTACATGGGCAACGTTTTGCGCGGGGACTTTGGGGTGCCTTTTCAAAGCCCGACCGAGAGTGTGACCGGGCTGATCGCCCGCACCTGGCCGGTCAGCGCTTCTCTGGGGCTGGCAGCCCTGCTGGTCGCCCTGCCCGCCGGGTTGTTGCTGGGGATCCTGGCGGCAGCCCGCCAGAACAGCTGGGTCGACTATCTCGCCTCTGCTACGGCGACGCTGGGGCTGACCGTCCCCAATTTTGTCGTCGCGGTCTGGCTCGTGCTGCTCCTGGCGGTCCAGCTCAAATGGCTGCCGACCGGGGGCTGGGGAGAGTGGTACCACTACATCATGCCGGTGGCCGCACTGGCCCTGGCTCCGCTGGCGCTGACCGCGCGCTACACCCGCACCAGCATTCTGGAGGTCGTGCGTTCGGACTACGTGCGCACGGCCCGCTCCAAGGGGCTGTCGGACCGCCAGATTCTGCTGCGCCACACGCTGCGCAACGCCATGATCCCCCTGCTGACCATCCTGGCCCCGCAGATTCCCAATCTGATCACCGGCACCATTTTTATTGAAAGCATCTTCCGGGTGCCAGGGCTGGGCAAGTTCTTTGTGTCGAGCATTCTGGGGCGCGACTACCCGATGATCATGGCGCTGCTGCTGCTGGTCGCCGTGCTCTGGTCGTTGGTTTATCTGATCACGGACCTCCTTTACACCCTGGTGGACCCCCGAGTGCGGTTGGAAGGGAAAAAATCATGAGCCATCCCTCTCCCGTAGCCGCCCAACGTACACTGCTCGGCGATGCTGCCCGCCGTTTTGCCCGCAACCGGCTGGCCCTGGTCGGGCTGGCGATGGTGACGCTCCTGCTGACGATGGCAGTTGGGGCCGACCAGATTGCACCCTATGCCTACGATGCCGCCGACCCAGCCCGGGCGCTGCAGTTCCCCAGCGGCCAACATTGGATGGGCACCGACGAGGTAGGCCGCGACGTCTACTCGCGCATCGTGCACGGCACACGCATCTCCCTCTCCGTTGGGTTGGGGGTCATGGTGCTGGCGCTGCTCATCGGCGTGCCGCTCGGTCTGCTGGCCGGTCTTTCTGGCGGGCCTCTCGACTATGCAATTATGCGGCTGGTCGAAGTCTTTACTGCGGTGCCGGCCCTGATGCTGGCTTTGTTGTTGATCTCCGTCTTCGGCGGCGGCCTGGCCAATGTCATCCTGGCCCTGGGAGGGGTCGCCTGGCTCGATTCCTGCCGGCTGTTGCGCGCACAGCTGCTTTCGCTGCGCGAGCGCGATTTTGTGCTGGCCGCACGCACAGTCGGTGCCTCTGGCGCACGCATCGCACTCCATCACCTTCTGCCCAACAGCATTGCCCCCCTCATCGTCGCCGTCACCATCGGCATCCCTGCGGCGATCTTTGCCGAGGCAGGCCTCTCTTTTTTGGGCCTGGGCATCAACGACCCCATCCCCAGCTGGGGAAAGATGGTCGGCAATGCCCTTTCCTATATGCGTGTCTACTGGCACCTCGGGGTCTTTCCTACCCTCGCCATCGCCGTGACCATGTTGGGCTTCACCTTTTTGGGCGACGGGCTGCGCGACGCCTTCGACACTGCCATGAACCGCTGACCCTCCTATGCCCCTGACCCTGCGTCTCCTCAACGGCGATTACATGCGCCGCTACGATGTCGAGCACCTGCTGCGCTATCTGTATGCCATGCAGTGCGTCGAGGTGATCGGGATGAGCAACATCGGCAAATCGGCGCTGCTGCGCCTGCTCGCTCAACCTGATGTCTGGGTGCGCGAGCTGGGCGAAGCCGGCCTGGAATTCTTGCCCATCTATGTCGACTGCAACCGGATTCTGGACCTGACCGAGCAGGGCTTCTGCGAACTGGTGCTGCGCTGCCTCCAGGAAGCCAGTCCGAATCTGGCCGAGCGGCCCGAACTCGCCGAAGCGTATGCCACGCTGATCGCACCCACCAGTGACTTCCAGATCCCGCTCAGCTTCAGTCGTGGGTTGACCGCAGCCCTGGAGGCCAGCCCTCGTCGGCTGGTGCTGATCTTCGACGAGTTCGACGACCCCTTCCGTATGATCGGCGCCCGGGTCTTCCTCAACCTCCGTGCGCTGCAAGACCGCCACACCACACAAATCGTCTATCTGACCGCCAGCGGGCGCCCCTTGACTGCCCTCAACCAGGATCTGCGCCACGGGGAATTTGCCGAGCTCTTCAGCCACCGCAGCTGGTACCTGGCCCCGCTCACCCGTTCGGACACCGAACAGCAGATTCGCCGCTACATGACCGCCTACGAGGCGGAGTTCCTTCAGGCGGATCTGGACTTTGTCTATCAGTGGAGTGGGGGGCACCCACGCATGGTGGAAGGCATCTGCCGTCTGCTGCATGCTGCGCTGGAGGGGGCCCAGCCGCTGTCGGTAGCGCCGCTCGATCGCTGGCAGTTCCACCACCGGACCGCCGCCCAGCTGCTCGCCGACGACTATCTGCAGCAGGAATGCGCCAAAATCTGGAATGACTGCAGCGCAGCCGAACAAATGGAGCTGAGTGCGCTGCCGGTCGCCGACCACCAGCCCGAACTGGCAGTGGTGGAGACGCTGTTGCGTCGCCATCTGCTCAACCGGGTAGAAGGGCGACTGCAATTTTTTGGCCGTCTGCTGGCCGAGTATGTGCACCAACAGAACAGCTCCCTGGCCCCAGAAGCTGCGGCGTTGCGGCTGGACAGCGCCAGCGGCCAGGTGATCGTCAACGGCACCCCCGCTGAACCTTTGACCGCACTCGAGTACAAGCTGATCCAGCTCCTCTACCAAAACTGCAACAAAATTATCGACAAATACCAGATCGTGACCCACGTGTGGGGGGAGAGCTACATCGACGAGGTCGACGATGCCCGCATTGAAAAGCTGATCAGCCGCCTGCGCCAGAAGATCGAGCCCGACCCTGCCAGCCCGCGTTTTCTGACCACGGTGCGCGGACGCGGCTACCGATTTACCGCCTAGCGGAGTCTCCCCCTGCCTCCCCCGAAATTTGGCCATAGCGTGCTTTGCCCGCTATACTGAACAAAAGAGCGCAGGCGTACTGTCTGAGCGCTCTTTTTGGAAAAGCCTGTTTTTTGGAGATCTGTACCCAACCCGCTGTGTACCTGAGGGGACCAAACAATGGCAGACGCAACGGAAACGACCCTGGCCGGCGCAGCAGAGCTGCTGCCCGCCCAACATGAAATTGTCTTTGGCGGCGAAACCCGCAACATGGCGATAGGAATGAGCATGGTTGGCGGCGGGCTGGCTGCCTTTGTGGCTGGGCTGACCCATACCTTTTTTGCCGAGGCCACAGCCTGGACCTTCGTCGCCTGGGGCCTGCTTTTTCTCTACGGCGATCTGCTGCTCTCCACCCGCCGTTTCATTGTCACCGACACCGAACTCAAAATTCAGATCCCTTTGCGCCCCTGGGGAGGACGCAAACAGTGGGCCTGGACCCATATCTACCGCATGGATGTCGTGATGGACCGCCGCAACACCCACCGCAGCGACTGCCAGATTCAGATCTACCACCAGCTGCCCGGCGAGATCACCATCGAGCGCGAGGACCGCGATTTTGACCCGGAGCTGGCAGCCCTCGTCATCGAACGTGCCCATCTCAAGCCGGAGAGCAAAGCCGCCCGTCTTGACCTCAACAGCCTGCCCTTTGGCCAGTCTGCCGTGTTTACCTGGAAGCGCTGAAGCGATAGAGCACAGCAGAGCCGACCGCAAGCGTTTCCAGCCATGCAATGGCTGGAAACGCAGAAACTGGCAGCGCCCCCTTTACGCAAACCCACCCGTAGAATCCTGCTTGACCAACCCCTGGTATTCTGGTTTCCGCTCGATGTAGCCCTTGACAAAGGGACAGATCGGCTGGACTGTCAGCTGCTGCTCCCGGGCGTAGTCGAGCCCACGCCTGACCAACGCCCCCGCAATCCCTCGTCCTTCCAAAGCAGACGGTACCGAGGTCGCAGTGAACAGAATCTCCCTGCCGGAACGCTGGTAGGTCAGCTCAGCACGCTGCCCCTCTTGAAGTACTTCAAAGCGGCTTTCAGCTTCGTTGTGAAATACGTGGACGGTGTCGCTCATTTTTTTCCTTTCTTGCGGTGCGAGGGGGGGGAGAAACTCTCTGCCGCAGCAGAGGGCAATCGCTGTCCTCTGCTGCGGTCGGGTCGTTACAGAGAGTGCACTCTGGCACTCTGTTCGTCGGTCAATGGCTGGCGCAGCCCCCAGGTGGAGCCGCTCACGGTGCCAGGGTCTTGTTCCACCACTGGTGGACGTTCCAGTAAAAACTCCAGGGGCCCGGGTCAAGGTTGGCCCAGCGGTTGTTGTAGCCGGTGTCCCCGACGCCCCCGGAGATAAAGACATAGGGGACGTCGTCGTGGATGATCTGCTGGATCTTCTGGTAGTAGGGCGCACGTGTGGCCGGGTCACAGCCAGCCACAGCGACACCTGCCTGCAGCAGCTCGTCGATCTCTGGGTTCTGATAGCTGACAAAGTTGAAACCGCTGCCTGGCGTGTCGAAGTCGGTGCGCCAGAAGACATCGTCGTTGGGGTCGGACCCCAGCCCGGTCCAGCCGATGATCACCATGTCGTAGGTCTGGCCCAGCAGCTGTTCGACCACGGTGCCGAAATCGATCGTCTGCAGGTCGATCTGGATGCCGGTCTGGGCCAATTGGTCTTGCACCAGGGCACCGAGATCTTCGCGCACTTTGTTGCCGGCGTTGGTGATCAAGGTGAGCGAAAGTTTTACGCCCTCTTTCTCACGCACACCGTCGCCGTCGCTGTCCACCCAGCCGGCCTCTTCGAGCAGCTGTTGAGATCGCTCGAGGTCGTAGGCGTAGGGTTGGATCGAAGGATCATGGGCCCACTTGACTGCCGGCAGCACGTTGGATGCGATCTGGTAGCCACGGCCCAGATAGACGCTGTCGATGATTGTTTTGTAGTCGAGGGCATGGGCGATTGCCTTGCGTACGTTGAGGTCGCCGAGAATGGGATGTGGTTCCTGGACGATCAGGTTGCCCTCTTCGTCTTTGCCCGGCAGGGGGTTGGCAGGGTTGGCCAGGTTGAGGCCGATGTAATCGTAGCCGTCGTCCTGGAAGCTGTAGACATTGATGTCGGGGTTGCCCTCGACGCTGGTCAGCTGGGCGGGCTCCAGTCCGGTGATGTCGATTTCGCCGCTGAGCAGCTGGGCGAGGCGGGTTCCCGAGTCAGGCACGACCCGGTAGATCATGCCGTCCATGTGCGGCGCGCCTTCCCAGTAGCGCTCGTTGCGGGTCAGGATCGTGTTGTCGTCGCGCGTCCAGCTCTGGAAGACAAAGGGGCCCGCACTCACCTGGGGGGCTTCGTTGTAAGAATTGGTCATGACATCGCTGAAGTCGGAGGCAAAAAGATGGCTGGGCAGCCATCCCAGCCCCAGATCGCCGAGCCCGTCACACTTGACCTGTTTGAAGGTGATTTGCAGGGTGAGCGGGTCGAGCACCTCGATGCTTTCGATCTGCTCGATGGCGCTCTTGCGTGGGGTCTCGACCAGGTCGCTGGCGATGGCATCGTAGGTGAACTTGAAGTCGGCGGCATCCACTGGGTCGCCGTCGCTCCAGGTCACGCCGTCGCGCAGAAAAAAGGTCCAGACCAGCCCATCTTCGGAGACTTCCCACCGTTCGGACATGCTGCCTTCCGGCACAAACTCGCCCGTGAAGGGATCCGCGCCGATCAGACCTGGCACCAGCATGCTGTGGATGGCGCTGCTGGACGCATCTGAGGAGAGGATCGGGTTGAGGATAGAGGCGTCGGCGCTGCTGGAACGTGACCAGGCCCCGCCAGCGACGGGGTCGCCAGCGCTCTCTTCCGCTGTGCCTTCGGCTGCTGGGCTGGCAGCCTCTGACCCGGCAGCGGGTGCCACCGGCACCGGCTGCACACAGCCGGCAACCAGGGTTGCCAGCAACACCAACAACAGTCCAAGCGAATACCCTCTTCGTAGCATGATTGGCTCCTTTCAAGCGCCTGATTTCTGCGGTGACACAAACTTTGTCACTTCTTATTTTTGAGCATCGGGTCGAGCGCGTCGCGCAGCCCATCCCCGATCAGGTAAAACGACAGCACGGTGAGGGTGATCAGCACGCCAGGCCCGAACAGCAGGTGCAGCCCCATGAACCCTTTGGTGGCTGGGTCACGCAAAAAGACGAACTCGTTGGCGCGGTAGAGCATGTTGCCCCAGGTCGCTGTGGGCGGCTGGACGCCCAGCCCCAAAAAGCTGAGCACGGACTCTGCCGAGATCAAAGCGCCGATGCCGACTGTGGTACTCACGACGATGATCGGCAGGCTGTTGGGGATGACATGGCGCAGCATGACCCGCATATTGCTGGCACCCAGCGCGCGTGCGGCGGTTGTATATTCGAGCGAGCGGACCTTGAGGACGTTGCCGCGCATCAACCGTGCGGTGCCAAACCAACCGAGAAACCCGAGGAAGAGGGTCAGCGTGGCCGGAGTCGGCCGAAAGATCGCGCTGACGATGATCAGCAGGTAGATATCCGGGATCGTTGTCAGGGTCGTGATGAGCCACATCACAATGTCGTCGACCCACCCGCCAAAATAACCGGCCAGCGTGCCCACCATGACCCCAAGCACCACCGACAGGGCTGCGGCCACCAGCGCAATGCTCAGGCTGACCCGCGCCCCGTAGAGCAGCCTTGCCAGCTGGTCGCGACCCAGCTGATCTGTCCCCAGCCAGTGGGGCACACCCTCCGAGCGGTAGAGCAAGGTCGGCGCAGTGTTTGTGTCGACCCCCAGCAGCCATTGCAGATAGGGGATCAGATAGGGCTGCTGAAAATGATTGGCGGGGTGGGTCTGGTTGGGGTCAACCCCCAGCGCGGCGGTGATAGGAGCTGCAGCGGCGGCCAGGAGCCCGACCGCCAGCACAAACGCCAGTGCAGCCAAGGTCAGCGGGTCCCGGCGCAGGCGGGCCAGTGCCATGTCCAGGTAGCTTTGCGGTTTGTTCGTCAACACCAGCGTGTGGGGCACGGCCAGCGGCGGTACAGTTGTTTGCTCCAGAGCCATACGATCCTGCCGCTTACTCAAAACGCACGCGCGGGTCGACCGCAGCATAAAAGAGATCGGACAACAAGTAGCCAGCCACCGTCAAGAGAGCAAAAAACATCCCGGTGCCGAGCACGACGGGGTAGTCCTGCTGAAACGCCGCGTTGACGGTCAGCCTGCCCATGCCCGGCCAGGCAAAAAGGGTCTCGACCACGACGGCTCCCCCAAGCACACCGACCACAGCAGGGCCCATCACGGTCATCAGCGGGATCAGCGCGTTGCGCAGCCCATGTACAAACCAGACCTGGCCCGATACCAGCCCCTTGGCCTGGGCCGTGCGAATGTAGTCCGCGTGCAAAACCTCCAACATTTCGGTGCGCATGATGCGGCTGAAGCCTGCAATCCCACCGAACGACAACACCAACGCAGGCAGCAGCAGGTGGCGAATCCGGTCGCCCAGATCGAACTCTTGTGTCAGCGACACAGTCTGTCGCCCTCCGGTCGGCAGCCAGCCCAGATAGACCGCAAAGAAGAGGATGAGCAGCAGGGCCATCCAGAAGATGGGGATCGCCTGAAAGATCACGGCGAAAAAACGCACCACATTGTCGAACACCGACCCGCGGTGGACTGCACTCAGGACCCCAAGCGGCACCCCGAGGGCCAGCGAAAGGAGCAGGCTGGCGACGCCCAGCTCCAGGGTGGCCGCCATCCGTTCGACCACGCGCGCCCAGACCGGCTGTTTGGTGTCCAGGCTGGTCCCCAAATCGCCCCGCAAAATGCCCCCCCCACGGTCGCAGAGGGTCAGCTGCAGCCCCTTCCAGTAGCTGCAGCGCACCTGCGGGGTCGTGAGCGCAGCAACCTGATCTCCCTGGCGCACCGACCATCCGGTCATCCAGGCCAGGTACTGCACAAAAAAGGGCTGATCGAGCCCCAATTGTTGGCGCAGGACCTGGCGAGCCTGCTCGGTCATCCGCACATCGCCGAAGGTGCGGAGCGTGACCGGGTCGCCGGGCGCCGCACTGATCAACAGAAAGCTCAGAATGCTGACCCCGAGCAGGGTTGGGATCGCCTGCAGCAGGCGCCGAAAGATGTAGCGGCCCATGGCTAAACGAGGTGGCAGGCGACCCAGTGGCCAGGTCGCTTTTCGGTGAAGGCCGGTTCGACCTTGCCGCACAGCTCCTGCGCGATCGGGCAGCGCGGATGAAAACGGCAGCCAGA
This sequence comes from uncultured Chloroflexota bacterium, assembly GCA_903858085.1. Lineage (GTDB taxonomy): Bacteria > Chloroflexota > Anaerolineae > Caldilineales > Caldilineaceae > Caldilinea. The sequence goes on along the minus strand of CAIOHJ010000109.1, from coordinate 10,637 downwards.
GGGCGGGTTCAGCGGGGAGGGCACCTCGCCTTTGAGCACGATCCGCTCGCGCCGCCGGCGCGGGTCTGGCACGGGGATGGCCGACATCAGGGCCCGTGTGTAAGGGTGCAGCGGTTCGACGAAAAGCGATTCGCGCGGTGCCATCTCGACCAGTTTGCCCAGGTACATCACACCGACCCGGTCGCTGATATGTTCGACCACGCTGAGGTCGTGGGCGACAAACAGGTAGGAGAACCCGTACTCGCGCTGCAGGTCTTTGAGCAGGTTGAGGATTTGGGACTGGATGGAGACGTCGAGCGCTGAGACCGGTTCGTCGCAGACGATAAAGCGGGGGTTGAGCGCCAGGGCGCGCGCAATGCCGATCCGTTGGCGCTGTCCGCCCGAAAATTCATGGGGGTAGCGGTGGGCATGGTAGGGGTTGAGCCCGACCTTGGCCAACATCTCCTGCACCGCTGCGTTGCGCTCGCTGCGATTTTTGACCCCGTGGATGAGCAGGCTTTCGGCGATGATGTCGCCGACCGGCATGCGTGGATCCAATGACGAGTAGGGGTCCTGGAAGACGATCTGCATGTGGCGGCGCAGCGCCTTGAGCTCCTGGCTGCGCAGGCGAAAGACCTCCTGCCCGTCAAAGAAGACCGAACCGCCTTGGGTGGGGATCAGCCGCAAGATCGAACGCGAGACGGTCGTTTTGCCGCACCCCGACTCGCCGACCAGCCCAAAGGTCTCCCCTTCCCGTACGGTGAAGCTGACGTCGTCGACCGCCTTGACCCAGGCAGAGACGCGCTGGAAGACCCCGGAACGCACCGGAAAATAGGTCTTGAGATTCTGGACAACCAGAAGGTCCTTGTGTGCTGTAGAAACTGTGGGCGCCATACGTAGTCCTGGTAGCTTCAGCTGGAAACAGCCAGCCCTGTCAACACTTCATCGCCGCCAAACCGCCAGGTAGCCTTGCCGACCCCTGCCCATTGCTCGGCTGTCTCCGGGGCGCGCATGAAGCAGCGCGCCCAGTGGCCCGCTTTGGTTTCGAGCAGCGCTGGCTGGCGCTCGGTACAGAGCGGCTGCGCATAGGGGCAGCGCGGGGCAAACTTGCAGCCGGGCGGCAGGTCGATCAGATTGGGGACCGAGCCAGGGATCACAGCCAGATGCTGCTGCACAACCCCCAACACGGGGATGGCGGCCAGCAGCCCTTCCGCGTACGGGTGCAGCGGATCGTCGAAGAGCGCCACCACGTCGGCATATTCGACGATCTGGCCTGCGTACATCACGGCGACCTTGTCGCACATTTCAGCGATCACCCCCATGTCGTGGGTGATCAACAAGATCGACGTGCCTGTCTCGCTGCGCAGGTTGCGCATCAAATCCAAAATCTGGGCCTGGATCGTGACATCCAGCGCGGTGGTGGGTTCGTCGGCGATCAGCAGCTTGGGGCGAGTGGCCAGCGCCATGGCAATCATCACGCGCTGGGCCTGCCCGCCCGAGATCTCATGCGGGTAGGCGTTGGCCCTTCTGGCCGGGTCTGGGATTCCGACGGTGCGCAGCATCTCCACCGCCTGGCGGTGGGCCTCCTCTTTGCTGATCCGGGCGTGGGTCAGGATGGCCTCGGCGATCTGGTCGCCGATGCGGAAGACCGGGTTGAGACAGCTGGTGGGCTGCTGGAAGATCATGGAGATCTCGTTGCCTCGAATTTCGAGCAGCCGTTTCTCCCCCAGCCGGGTCAAATCTTCGTTGCCAAACAGAATCTGCCCTTCGACAATTTTGCCCGAAGCAGGCAGCAGCCGCATGATGGAGAGCGAAGTGACACTTTTGCCGCTGCCCGACTCGCCGACCAGACCCATCACCTCGCCGGGCGCAATCGCAAAGTCGACGCCGTTGATCGCCTGGACCACACCGTCTTCGGTGTAGAAATAGGTTTTCAACCCTTTAATTTCGAGCAGGGGGCCGGTTGCGCTCTGCGGGCCATTCTTGTTTGCCATACACTCTGTTGCACCTTCACGTTGTGAACCGTCTGGAAAGTTTTTTGCTCCTGGCAGTGTGCGCTTGTGAACCCAGCCGCTGCCTCACCGTTTCAGGCGCGGGTCCAGGGCATCGCGCAGGCCGTCGCCGATGAAGTTGAACGCAATGGTGACCAGACAGAGTGGGATCCCAGGGATCAGCGGCAGCCATGGGTGCTGAAACATATAGCTCTGGGCTGTCGAGAGCATGTTGCCCCAGGAGGGAGTCGGTTCCTGTACCCCAACCCCGAGAAAACTGAGGGTCGCTTCGGCAATCACAATGCCGGCCAGCCCCAGACTGGCGTTGACCAGGATCGGTGCCAGCCCGTTGGGGATGATGTGGCGGAAGATGATGCGTGTGTTGGAAGCGCCTACGGCACGCAGCGCTTCCACAAAATCCTGGTTGCGCAACGTCAGCGCCATGCCACGCATCAGCCGGGCCGCCCCTGTCCACCCCAGCAAAATGAGGATGGCCATCAGCACAACCACTTTGTTGGCCTCTTGGATGGGGGCTGCCAGCATCCAGGAGACAAAGTCGGTGGCAACGGCCGGCAGCGGCAGCTGCGCCTCAGTCTTGATCAAAATGGAAGCGGTGATCAGCAGAATCGGCAGCGTCGGGATGGAGAGCAGGAACTCGACCAGCCGGGAGATGACGGTGTCGAACCAGCCCCCCATAAACCCGGCGACAGCCCCCAGCACGACCCCGAACAATTCAGAGATGACCACCACGATGAAGGCGATCGACAGCGAGACCCGCGCGCCGTACAGCAGGCGGGTAAAGAGGTCCCGGCCCAGATGGTCGACCCCCAGCGGATGCATCTCTCCCTGACTGCTCATGGTGCCCGGCGGGCCCGGCCGGGTAGCGACCGCGATGTCGACCGCGTCGCGTGGGAAAGGGGCCACCAACGGCGCCAGCAGCGCAGCCACAAAAAGCACCACGATCACCGCCACGCTGGCCACCGCCAGCCGATGGCGCAAAAAGCGACGCAAAACAATCTGAAACTGACTCTCTTCTTTGCCTTCGCGCGGGAGTTTGCGCAGGGTCAACGACTCGGCAGAGACACTCATCGACACTCCTCCAAACTACGAGTACCGGATGCGGGGGTCGACGACCGAATAGAGGATGTCACCCAACAGGGTCGCTGCCACCGTCAGAATCGTCGTCACATAGATAAACGCCAACGCCACGTTGTAGTCAGAGCGGCTGAGCGCATCAAAATAGAGCCGCCCCATCCCTGGCCAGGCAAAAACCGTTTCCGTCACGATCGCACCCGCAAAAAAGAGGGGGATCTGCAGCACAATGATGGTGATGAACGGAATCAACGCGTTGCGCAGCGCATGCTTGTTGATCACCACCCGCTCGATCAGACCTTTGGCGCGCGCGGTGCGCACATAGTCCTGGCGCAGCACCTCCAGCATCGACGAGCGCAAAAAACGACTCCACGAGGCGACACTGACGATCGTCAGCACCCCCGCCGGCATCAACAGATGCAAAAAGCGATCCAAGGCCGAACCCGGCTCCACCCGGCTCAGCCACGCTGCCACGTCGTAGGGGCGCACCGCCTCGCGCAGCCCAGGGGGCAGAGTCGGCCACCAGGGCCAGAGCTCCTGGAGACGCCCACCCAGAATCGTAAATCCCAGAATAAAAAGCAGCGCAAAGAAAAAGGTCGGCATCGACGAACCAATAAAGGCTGTCGTCGTGAAAACATAGTCAAATTTGGAGTATTGGTGGACAGCACTGTAGATGCCCAAAGGCACAGCGATGGCCAGCGACAGCACAAGCGAAATCACCTGTAGCTCCACCGTAGCCCACAGCCGGCTGGTCAACAGATCCCAGACCGGCCGGCCCGCCTGGACGACGGTCGACTGCCCAAAGTCGCCGAACAAAATTCCCCGACTGCTTTTGATCGGGGGATGAATTTTCGGCATCTCGCTCAAGTAGACGTAATCAAAGCAGCCCCCGCCTTGTTCTGGGGTTGCCTCCATGTAGCAGCCTACCGGCACATTGGCAAACCACTCCTGCCCGTCGATCACCAGCGGCCCCTGCGGCCAGCCCACCAGCCAACGGGTGTATCGGATCGGCCAGTAGAGATCCAACTCATACTGGGCGCGGATGCGCGCCAGCTCTTCCGGCGAGATGCGGCGCTGCTGTTGCTGCAGGCCAGTCAGCGGTCCGCCTGGCGCAATGTTGAAGAGAAAAAACATGAAGATCGAGACGCCAAAGACGACGATCAACATTTGCACGAGGCGGCGGATCAGATAAGCGGTCATGGCAGGAGATTCCGTCGTAAAATCGAGTCACTTCTATGCAAACGGGCGGGTTCGCAGCGTGCTGGCCCGCCCGTTTGCAGTTCAGGAGAAAGGAGCCTCCCACGTTGTGCGGGAGAGCCACAGATCCAGACTACTTGGTGAACATGTTGATGTCGATGTGTTCCCAGGTAGCGCTGGCCGAAATTTCGTAGTCGACCGCGCCCGTGCTCGCCGCCGCATCGATCACCGTCTGTACCTCGGCGCCAGCGCCCAGGGTCGAGTCATCCAGGTAGTCGACATCGCCGTTGAGCAGCTGCGCCACCGCCTGGTTGGTATCGGCCACGAAGACAAAGATCACGTTCGGGGTCGCCACTTCGCCCGCATAGTACGGGTTGGCTTCCAGAACGAGGCTCTGTCCCTTGTTCCATTCCTTGACGTAGTAGGGGCCGAAGGAGAGCGGGCGTTCGGCGATCTCGGGGAGCGTGACCCATTCTTCTGCCGGGACATCGGCGAGGACGCGACCGTCCCCAAGGACCTGCTGGCTCGGGTACAGGTTGAACGGATAGAGGAAGTAGGTCGGGCCCTGGAAGCCAGGCAGGTAGCTGACCGTCATCTCCAGCGCGCTGTCGCTGAAGGAGATCTTGCTCATGATGTCGCCTTCCTCCTCTGGGTTGCCGATGGCCTGGCAGCCCGAGAGCGAAGTTGCGCCCGAGAGCGGGTCACAGTCGATCTGCGCGCCCAGCTCCATGTCGGCGACGGTTCCTTCGGTGCCATCGCTCCAGGTGAAGGGGAGAAGCTTGTAGGTGGCAGTCAGTTTGTTCATCGAAACGGTGCTGGTGCCGTCGTAGACGACCGGGTTGCCCTCAGCGTCAACGACCTCGACACCCTCTTCCAGGGTGACTGCCTGCCCACCGATGTCGTAGACCTGGTCGCCAGCGGTCACCTCGACCACTTCGTTGGTCGCCAGTCCAGACTCCAGGGTGGAGAGGCCATCCTGCAGCACAGGCTGGAAGTCGTAGTTGTACTGCGACGTGATCACCCCCTTGGCGGCGCGGTCGACCAGACGCTGGGCAGCCATGCTGGAAACCAGCGCCCACATGCTGTCCGGCTCCTGGGTCATGCCGACCACGATGGTGTCGCCGCCGTCAGCCAGAGCCCATTCCTGAATATTGGTGGTGGCGTACTCGGTGGCATCTGGGATGACGCCGGTCAGGTTTGTGCTCCAGGCTTCTGCCTCGGCGCGTTGGAAGACCGGGATCGAGACGACATCCTTGGCAAATTCCTGCTGGACGATGTCGTAGCTGGCGATGCGCTCTTCGCGCACCAGGGTGTTGTTGGCGGCTACGATGGCGCGGCTGGCCGTCTCGTTGCACCAGCCCATGTAGTTCTGGCCTTCCCAGTTGTTGGAAGGCAGCGGAATCTGGTCGCAGGCGTAGAGCGTCTGGCCAGCCGGGTCTGCCTGACCCACCCAGGCAAAAGCGCCCAGCTCAAAATCACGGCGGGCCAGCCCGGTGGTGTCGCCGAACCACCAGGAAGCTGGCGCGTAGGTCGGGATGATCTGGATGCCGCAGTCGGCCAGGTTCTGGATCATGACCGCAGACCAGGTCTGGCGGAACTGAGCGCTGGTCGTGGCAAATTTCAGCACCAGCAGCTCACCGTCTGCATTGGCGCGCACCGGGCCCTCCCCAGCTGCCCAGCCCGCTTCTTCCAGCAGTGCCTTGCCCGCTTCTGGGTCGTACTGGGGCAGATCGCTGTAGGGCCCGTTGTAGGCCCAGTGGGTCTGTGGCAGGAAGCTGTCCATGCGCAGCGCAGCGCCGTCCTCAACATACGGGTAGACGGAGGCGATCAGCGCATCGCGGTCGATGCAGTAGGCAAGGGCCTGGCGAACACGCAGGTCGCTCAGGATCGGATGGGGTGTCGTGTACTCTTCGACCTCAGCCGCCGGGGCTTCTGCTGCCGGCAGGGCACCCGGCGCCGCAGGTACACAGGCAGTCGCGAACAGGGCCAGCATCACCAAAAGCGTCCACAGGAAAAATTTTTTTGTCTGCATAGTGTCTCCTTCTGACAAAGTGCACCATTAGGGTATTGTACCCCTGTTTGTCCCAGCCACTCAGCTGTGTCAGGGGCAAACAGGGCATTCACACAAACTCACGCCCGCTGCATGCCCTCTTCGTACAGAAAACAGGCAGCGAAATGGCCGCTTCCATATTCCTTGAAGGGCGGCTCTTGCTGGTGGCAGATGTCCATCACCTTGGGGCAGCGGGTTGAAAAATGGCAGCCTTTGGGGGGATTGGCCGGGCTGGGCACATCGCCTTCCAAAATGATCCGTTTGCGCTGGCTCTCGATGGCCGGGTCTGGGATCGGCACAGCAGAAAGCAGTGCCTGCGTGTACGGGTGCATCGGCTTGTCGTAGAGTTCGTCGCGTTCGGCGACTTCGACGATCTTGCCCAGATACATCACGGCGATTCGGTCTGAAATATGGCGCACCACCGACAGGTCGTGGGCAATGAAGAGATAGGTCAGGCCAAATTCTTCTTGCAGATCTTCCAACAGGTTGATGATCTGCGCTTGAATCGAGACATCCAACGCCGAAATCGGCTCGTCGCAGACGATGAAGGCTGGATTGACAGCCAGCGCCCGTGCGATTCCAATCCGCTGCCGTTGGCCGCCGGAAAATTCATGGGGGTAGCGGTTGATGAAATAGGGGTTGAGGCCGACAATTTTGAGCAGTTCTTGCACACGCCCCTGCCGCTCTTTCTGAGAACTGCCGATCCCATGCACCTCCAGCGGCTCGCCGATGATGCTGCCCACTGTCATGCGCGGGTTGAGGGAGGCGTAAGGATCCTGGAAAATCATCTGCATGCGTCGGCGTGTTCTGCGCAGCACTTCCCCCTTGACCTGGGTCAGATCCTGCCCCTCAAAGACCACTTCGCCGGCGGTCGGGCGGTAAAGTTGAAGAATGGCCCGCCCGGTCGTCGATTTGCCGCAGCCAGATTCACCGACCAGCCCCAGGGTCTCCCCCCGGTAGAGGGTGAAGTCGATCCCATCCACCGCTTTGATGGCACCGACCTGCCGCTGAAAGACGATTCCTTTGGTGATAGGAAAGTGCATCTGCAGATTCTTGACGTTCAGCAGCACGTTGCTGGCTGCCTGCCCGCTTGCCTGCCCGTTTGCTGCGCTCATGCTGCTGCCCTCTCTTTTGCCGCATTCTGCACGGCAATGCTCGAAATATCGACCCAGCAAGCTGCCTTGTGGCCGGGTGTCACTTCCTTCAACGTGGGATTGGCCTGCCAACAGCCCTCTTCGACAAAGCTGCAGCGCGGGGCAAAGGGACAGTGGGTGGGGGGCTCCAGCAGGTCGGGGGGCAACCCGTCGATCGGAATCAGCCGTTTTTGACGCCCCAGATCCAGCCGCGGGATCGAGCGCAACAGCCCCAGCGTGTACGGGTGGCGGGGGTTGGCGTAGATGTCGTTGACGTTGCCCTCTTCGACGATAAAGCCGGAGTACATCACCAGAACCCGGTCTGCCATCCCGGCGACCACGCCAAGGTCATGGGTGATCCAGATGATCGCCATCCCCAGCTCGTCTTGCAGACGGCGCACCAGGTCGACGATCTGCGCCTGGATGGTGACATCGAGGGCTGTGGTCGGTTCGTCGGCGATCAAAAGCTGCGGGTCACAGCTCAGCCCCATTGCAATCATCACCCGTTGGCGCATCCCCCCCGAAAATTGGTGCGGATAGTCGTCCAGCCGTGCGGATGCACCAGGAATGCCCACCATCTCCAACAGTTGGACAGCGCGCTGGCGCGCCTGCTCTTTGTTCATCTGCAGGTGCAGTTCGATCGCTTCGGTGATCTGTCTCCCGATCGTCAGCACCGGGTTGAGCGATGTCATCGGGTCTTGGAAGATCATTGCAATCCGGTTGCCGCGAATCGCACGCAGCTGCTCTTCTTTGACTTTGAGCAGATCGACCCCGTCAAAAAGCACTTCACCGTCGACAATTTTGCCAGGAGGTTGGGGGATCAGGCGGATGAGCGACATCACACCGACACTTTTCCCGGAACCGGATTCGCCCACGATCGCAACGGTTTCACCGCTGTTGACATGATAGCTGATCCCGTTCACGGCATGAACCACACCGTCTTGGGTGAAAAACTGGGTTTTCAGGTTTTTCACCTCGAGCAATTTCGGCATCTCGGCGATCTCCATACCTGCTGAATTGGCTGTAAGTCGTCTGTAAAGCGTAGATCAGTCGTCTAGGTTGGATGGTTTCCAATTCATCACAGCGTAACAAAAATCCCCCCTGTTGTCAAACGGCTCGTGCAGCAGGGGCAGCAGGGGCCAGGCAACCCCAGGGGGGTTGAAGCAAGCGACTGTGGGGGCCGCCCCCACAGTCGCGTTCAGATCGGCCGAGCGGTGCTGACGGAGTGGGCCAACACCTCGGCGGCGGTCACCTCACGGCCCAGCTTCTCTGCAAGGTAGATGCCCTCTGAAATCAGCATCGTGTTGAGGGCACAAGCCGCCGAGGGGATCAGCTCCACCCGGCCTTGCAGCGCAGCGATCCAATGTTGCTGCGGGCCATCGTAGATGTCGCCCTGCTCGGCCACATGGTGGAGCCGCCAGTCGAAGCCGTCCAGATTGGCGGTGGCGTTGAAATCCAGGTGGCCCAGGCTGAAGTGGTAGCTGAAGGGGTGCAGCTTGACCCCTCCCTGGCTGCCCAGGATCAGGCTGCCCCCCAACCCATCGACCTGTGCCGCCCACGCCTCCACGATGTCCAGGGTCATGCCATCGGCAAAATGGACAAGCCCCACCCCCAGTTCTTCGACGTTGTAGCCGCTGGCGGCACGCCGACGTTCGTCCATGTCGATCTCCTGGTAGGTGCGGCCGCAGATGCGGGTCACCTCGGGGTTGCCGACCAGCCACAGTGCGGTCGCGATGTGGTAAACCCCCATGTCGTAGAGCGCTCCACCGGCCGAATGTTCTTTTTGAACAAAGGTCGGGCTGCCGTAGCCGTCGACAAATGGGCGTCCGCGCCGGCGATGGCCGACCGAACGGACATGATAGAGTTTGCCGAGGTGGCCAGCGTCGATCAGCGCTTTGGCTGCCTTGGTCTCGTTGGCGAAGAGGGTGACAAACTGGATCGCCAATTTTCGCCCTGTCTCCTGCGCTGCCTCCCACATGGCGACCGCATCGACATAGGCCCCAGCCATTGGTTTTTCACAGAAGACATCCTTGCCCGCCTCCAGCGCCGCCACAGTCGCTGTCCGGTGGTAGTTGTTGTGCAGACAGACATCGACTGCCTGGATGTCGTCGCGCGCCAACAGCTCTCTGGCGCTGGTGTAGACATGGGCGACCCCGTACTGCGCCGCCACCCGGTGGGCCTCTGCCTCATGAATGTCGGCGATCGCCACGATCTCGACATTCGACATCCCCGCATAGCTTTCGACATGCCGTTTGCCGATCTGGCCGACCCCGATGACTCCGACGCGGATTCGTTCTGTGTTGCTCATGGGTTCACTCTTTTCTGAAGACTTTCTGAAAGGTTGACGGGCGTCAACGCCCGTTCGGCGCGTCGCCCAGAACGCGCTGGAGCAGTTCGATCGACCGGCGGGCCGCACCGATTTCGTCGCCGTCGTACGGGGTGCTCTCCACCCCCCACGCCCCTGAATACCCGGCTCTCTGCAGCAGGCCGATCAGCCGGGGCAGATCCCACTCCGGCTCGTTGCCTTCGGCGTCGAACGAAAAGGTCTTGAAGTGGGTCAGGCGGGCGTAGCGCGCGCAGTCGTGCCAGCCCTGCTCGTGCGTCCCTGGGGGCCAGTTGAAGGAGTCGAAGAGCAGCCCCAGCCCGGGGACTGCCTCCAACAGCTGCCGAATGGCGTCCGGGTGGTTGGTGGGCCCCCAGTGGTTTTCGACGACGATCTCGATGCCCAACGGCCGGGCACGATCGACGATCTCACGGTAGCCGTCGACAACGACCGCAAAGATCTCTGCCAGCTGCTCTTCGCGGCCCCCGGCATCGATGCGCAGCTGCTCGGCCCCCAGTTCCTGGGCGATCTCCAGCCAGCGGAAACGCCGCTTCCGGTTCTGCTCGATCCCCTCCAGGGTCGGCTCAAAGATGTGCGCGCCATCTACGGCGATGCAACCCATCGGCAGCCCACTGTCGGCGACAGCCCCCTTGACCTCAGCCAGGTATCCACGATCGTCGTAGGCCCTCTGCAGGTGATGATTCCAAGGGTCGAGCTGGGTGTAGCCCGTCTCCTGGCAAAAACGAAAATAGCCGAACAGATCCATCTGGCCTGCAGCGACCGTCCGGTGCAGGCTGTAGGAACAGAGACTGTAGCGCATAGACTCTCCTTGTTGTGTGGCGGTTGTGTGACGAGAAGACCTTGTCTGTGTT
>CAIOHJ010000108.1 GCA_903858085.1 uncultured Chloroflexota bacterium | reverse complement strand
GTCCGGACCCGCTCAATCGTTTCGGCATGGTATTCGTGGGTGCCATGGCTCATGTTGAGACGTGCCATGTTCATGCCAGCGGCGGCGATCCGGCGCAGGACAGGCAATTCACGGCTGGAAGGGCCAATGGTACAGACAATTTTGACACGCAACATGGCTCAAAAGTTCCCTTGCTTGGCTGGCGGTTGTTTTTTTGCATCTTACCATATCAGACAACACAGTGGAATTGGCCTGCCCCCTGCAGCACAGTTGGCGCGTTCTCCTGCCCTGTCTGTGTCTCCGCGTCGCTCTCTACCTCAGAAAGCGTGCGCTCGCCAGCAGCATAGCGGGCACGCGCGTCGTCGAACTCCTCCTCCGACATTCCCAGCGGTTTGTCCAGCTCTCCCAGCACGCGGTGCCAGTTGAACTTGAGCGTGCGCACCGCCTGTTCGAAGGGCCGGTCGCTGTGCACCTGGGCAAAGGTCGTGACCGCAGCGTCGGGCGACAGCGGGGCCAGTTCGTACTGTCTGGCCAACTGCTCCCGATGAAAAGCGATCCAGAGATACAAATCAGCTGCCGTGCGGCTCGGAAAGCTCTCCAACAGCCGGTGCCGCTGAATCGCTTCGACCACCGGCAGATAAATCTGGTCGTACCAGCTGCCGACCGCCTCTTCCCAGCACAACGGCTCCAGGCCCCCGGCCCGCTGGCGGTCCAGTCCACGCAAATACTGGTGGACCTGGATGTGGCGAAGCAGGATCTGGTAGCGCCCGGGCTCGGTGAGTTCGATCGCATGCCCCGGCCGCACCGTGTCAAGCCCGCTCTCTTTGAGAAATTCAACGCGCTCCACCTTGATGATCCACTGGTCCCGTTCGAAGTCTTCCATGTGCAGCAGCACCGGCGTCGGGATTTCAGTCACATACGCCTCGATATGGGTCAGGCCATTCGCCCAGGCCACGCTGACCCGGTGGTTGCCGTCGCGCACAAAATAGACATCTCCCACTTTGTACACCTCGATCGGCGGGTAGCCAGCCATCGACTGCATCATGGTGTCGACCCGGGCCCACCGTTCAGGGTTGATGCCAGCTCGTGGCAAAAAACTCTGGGTAAAATCACGGTAGCGGCCTACGCTGCCGACGATGTTGGCCAGCGGCACCATCTGCGTGCCCATCTCCACCTGCTGCCGTGCCTTGATCCGTTTGGCGACCTCGTCGTAGCTGACCAGGTCGACATGGGTGCCGGTGATCCGGGCCATCAGATCGGCGATCTGGGCCTGGCTGACTCGGCGACGATATTTCTCCAGCGATTCGTACTCCACTTTTTCTGTCCCTGACATCCTTTGCTTCCTCGTCTGTGAAGCCACTGTGAAGCCACTGTGCGGCTCGAGCGCACGGTTTCTCTTCTCTTTGACCTATTGAGTATAGCAAATGTTCTGTAGAACGCATAGTGTAGATTGTACAAAAAGCTGCCGAAGCCACAGCCCTGCGGACAGCTCACGGGGCAATCGCCAGCAGGGCGACACATTCGTCGGCGCGCAGGCTCATGCAGTGGACGCCCTGGACCACGCCCTCTTTGGGGGGGACCTCATTGGCCCTGAAACGGATAAGTTTGCCCAGCCGTGAGAGGACAAACAGGTCGCTCTGTTCTGTGACGGCCACGACACCGACCAGGGAATCTGCCTTCATCACGCTCTTGCCCCCGGCGCCAGGGGCTTTGTTGGCGGTAAAACCGGCCAGCAACCGGATTGTGCCTTTGCCATCCTGGCCGAGCAGAAAGACCTGGCCGTCGGCGGGGGCAGCAGCGACGGC
>CAIOHJ010000107.1 GCA_903858085.1 uncultured Chloroflexota bacterium | reverse complement strand
CTGGGCGCTGTGGGGCCAGAAGCCGGTGGTGGCTGCGCTGGACAGCGACGTGCTGGACCGCCGGATGGCGGGCGGCGATTTTGCGCAGCGCGGGCAGGCGTTGCAGGCGCTGCTCAACAGCCACGACGTGGTGCTCACCAATCCGGACATTTTTTAGTATCCTCTCCAAAAGCGCTGGGGGTGCGGTTCAGAGTTTTGCGGACGGGTACAGACACCGCTGCAAAGAGGCAAATGAAGGCGCTGAAAAATCAGTTTGATCGCCCACGCCCTTACGATTGACAGCCACTTTCCGATGTTTGAGTGGCTGAATCTGCGCAAGGTGCCGGTGTTCTCTGCTTCTGGACCATCCTTGATAGATGTGCAAAACATTGAGCCGCATCCAGGCGCTTGGGCAGAGGTTGACGACATGGTAAAGGTCTGATAGATTACCTGCAAATGCAAATTTCTGACCTCAATCCCGACACAATTACCGATCTGGCGGCAATGCGTGCAGTCGTCGTCCAATTGCTGAACCTCATTGAGGCACAGGCGGGGGATATCACCGCCCTGCGTGCTGCGAACCAGCAGTTGCGTGACGAACTTGCACGCCTGAAGGGTGGTTCGGGGAAACCTGACCTCAATCTTTTTAGATAAGAAAATGAGGGGGGAGTGAATTTGAAAAATCGACAAAATTCAGGTATGCTACTTGTACGAAATGGATTTAAGGCGAGTGGAAACGTACCTGTAGGACATACAACCCATATGAGGGATTGAAACTACAGCCACACTTTGGGTCTCAGCAGGATTTGTAACCTGTAGAGTATGCAACCCACATGAGGGATTGAAACCTGAATAGACCCTTGCCCCCCTCCTCTCCTGGAACCTGTAGGACATGAAACCCACATGAGGGATTGAAACTATAGCCGCACTTTGGGTCTCAGCGGGATTTGTAACCTGTAGAGTATGTAACCCACATGAGGGATTGAGACCTGAATAGACCCTTGCCCCCCTCCTCTCCTGGAACCCGTAGGGCATGCAACCCACATGAACTGTCCATTCGCTGAAAAATCTGACGAAAACGTGAATTTGTGGGTAGGCTCTGGGCATGAATACAGAGCTTACGATAACCACAAAACGAATTGACGATTTTCCGCTACTGTTGGCGACGATGCAACGAGTGGGCCTGCCAGAGAGTCTGGATCGACAACTGAAGCCGCATGGGCTGCAGCTGCCGGCGATCCTCGACCATAGTGCTGGTGAAGCCTTCTACCAGCAGCACTATGGTCGAGCAAGATTCTGAGTTTGCGCTGGACGTCGGCGACGGCCCCCAGGCGTTGCGTATAAGAGGCGCTCGTCTCGGTGACCGTTGCCCGCAGCTGCGCCAGCTCGTCGCACAGCAGGTCGGCGTCAAGTAGTTTCTCCTCGGCCGCCTGCCAGACTGCGGCCTCCAGCCGTTCCTCGCGCACGCCTCCCTCGACTGTGCATGGCTGGAGCCAGTCGCGGTACTCGCCGGAGAGGCAGCAGGCGCGCTGCAGGTAGGACTTGTGAACGCCTCGCCATGTTTGGCCGCAGCGGCAGTGCACCAGACCGCGCAGCAGGTAGTTGCGCTTGACGTTACGCCAGCTGTACTGCTTGTTGCGCTGCAGCTGCGCCGACTCCTAAGTCGCTGCGTCGACGACGGCCGGCACAGAGATGGGGGTATGCTCCTCGTCCGGCCGCGCCTTCTTCGTCCGTTTGTTGTTGCGGCGGCGCTGGTCGTTAGCCTTCGCCCTGCATCGCGGTGCTGACGCGGGCATAGAGGACGGCGCATTCAGCCATGGTTCCCCTCCTTGCCTGCGGAGGCGGGCACCCGGCTGGCCAGCGTCTGGGGTGCGCACAGCCGCACGCGCTCGTCGGCCCAGCCGGTGATCTCGCCGCTAGCCACATCGACCACGAGGCCGAGCAGCTCGCAGACGAAGATGGCGTCGAAGGGCACGGCGACGGGTACGCCGCTTGCGCGCAGTTCCTGCAGATCCTGGTGGACGGCAGCGCGCAGTTCCTGGAGAATGGGCAGCAGATCGGAGACAGTGAAGATAGCAGCGGTCATGGTCATTCCCTCCTAGTTGAGAATGAAAAAAAATTCGCCGAGCCTCGGGGTGCTGGGCAGCGGCAAATCGACCTGACCTGCTATACTATCAGCAGGCCGCGGTGCTGCCTAGTCAGTACCGAGGCATAGAGGCCGGTGGGTTGTTGTGCCAACCTGCCGGTCTCGTTTTGATTGGGGCGTCGGCGGGCGGCTCAGCCTGGGGAGGCGAGGAGCAGAGCCAGCTGGCGTTCGACCTGTGTCAGGCGTCGGTCGAGGCGGGTGAGGGGGTCATCGGCAGTGAGTGCGGCGTCGGCTGCGCGCAGAAGATCGCTCACGTAGGCGCTCTTTTTGTGTGGGCCGCCTGCCAGTCTTTCCAGCAGATCGGCCACGTCTGCATCTAATGCCAGGGTCACTCGCTGTTTTTGCACCACTTCCTTCTCGTCCGACATACTGTTTAAGAGTAGCACAAAAATACCGATTTGTCAAGCAAAAGTGTAACTAGCGGTTCGAAAATTGCAGAAAATTTGTTCTGTCCTTGCGTGTCAGTGCCGGTAGATGCGGCCCAGTGTCTGGCAGGCGGCGTCAAGCGAGCGGTTGAAGATGCGTCTGGAATCGCGCGGGTAGCCTCCTTGGCTGGCTCGGTACTGTTCCATCCAGCCCTGGTAGAAGGGTTCCGAGTCAAGTGGGGCGGGCAGCGGTACGATCTGTTCGTCGAGCCATTCGGTGGCGGGCGACGCCGTCCGGCGGGGGAAGTATTCCGCCAGAAACTGACCGACCTCGCACCAGACGTAGACGTTCAGCTTGTCGGGCTCGGCGGGAATGTCGTAGAGACCGGCGGCCAGCAGCGGCGGCGTGGTGGTGGCCGACTTCGACCGCACCGTGCCGCTGGCAGTGGTGCAGGCGCTACGCTTTGTGAGCAGCGGCGAGACCAAGCCGCTCAAGTTCCAGGCCGATGACCTGATCGACCGGCAGACGCTGCGCGGGGTGTGCGAGCTGACGGCGGAATCGGCGGCTCGGCTCGATGCACTGCTCCCGCCGCTTCAGCCATTGCATCTGGCCGAGCGCCGCGTCCTCTTGCTGGCGCTGCCCGGTGTTTTTGTCAAACGAAAAGGGGACCACTTGATCAACGAAAAGGGGACCAGTTTGGTCAACCCGAGCAAATTGTGATCAACGAAAAGG
>CAIOHJ010000106.1 GCA_903858085.1 uncultured Chloroflexota bacterium | reverse complement strand
CTCGATCTGGGGTTTCCAGGGGGGCCTGCCATCCAAGAGGCAGCCAGCCAGGGCGACCCAGCTGCCTTTGCCCTGCCGCGCGCGCTGCGCCATCCCGCCAGCCACCGCTTTGATTTCAGCTTTTCTGGGTTGAAAACAGCCGTGCTCACTCTCGTGACACAGCTGGGTACGGCGGGTCGCGATCTGCGCTCCCCCCAGCTGCGCAGCGATCTGGCGGCTTCATTCCAGCAGGCTGTGGTCGATGTGCTGGTCGAAAAAACCGCCGCGGCCGCGTTGGCCGTCGGTGCAGAGCAGGTCTGTCTTTGCGGAGGGGTCAGCGCCAACCAGAGGCTGCGCCAGCAGGCCAGCGAACGGATGGCAGCGCTCGGGATACCACTCTACATCCCGCCGCTGGCTTTTTGCACAGACAACGCTGCCATGATCGCCGCCGCTGCCTACTACCATCCCACCGTCGCCGAAGGTCTCGCCCTCGACGTCCAGCCTTCACTGCTCCTCCTCGACTCTGTCGAGGAGGAGCAGCGCACCTAGGCCCGCTCTGGTGCTTCAGTCGTGGAGGGCGCGATCCACCACGTTGACCCCAGCCATTTCGATCACGGGGCTGCCGTCCCGCTCGACCCAGACACCACACTGGGTGCTGCCCGAGCTCTCCTCCAGCTCGACAGGGCTCCCATCCATCCGCAGAGCCGGATGGTACCAGCGCCCTACCTGCTGGGCATCCCCTTCGATATAATGGCCGATCAGCGAGCGGCGGAAGCGGTCCTTGCTCGTGTTGGGGTAGCTGCCATGCACCAGTTGCCCGTTGAAAAAGAGCACATCGCCGGCCTTCATCAACACAGGACGCACATCGGCGTCGGTAGGCAGCGGCACGGTCACATCGGTGAAACTCTGGTTCAGGTCAGCACCGACCGTGCAGAGCACCGGCCATGCATGGCTGCCCACCACCACTTGCATACAGCCATTCTCTTCGTCGCAGTCGTCCAAGGCCAGCCAGGCAGCGATGCAGGTGCCCGGTTGCACGCGCAGATAGTAGTTGTCCTGGTGCAGCGCCTGCCCGCGCGCCCCAGCCGGCTTGAAATAGAGCATCGTCTGGACAGCATAGGGTTCACTCCCCAAAAAGGCTGTCAAGGCGCGGTTGATGCGCGGGTCCAACAGCCAACGCAGCGAGCGATCGTCCCACCGATGCATGTGGATCATGCGTGGGTAGGCTTTGAGGGGATCTTTCTCATCGGCGTTGACGCCAGCAAAATCACCGGCGAAACTGCCCTCGCGACGCAGCTGCATAAAATGGTCGGCATACGTTTCCACCTCTTCCGGCGAAAACATCTGCTGAACGACAGTATAGCCATTCTGTTCAAATTGATGGATCTGCAATGGTGTAATCACGGTTCGCTCCTCCCGGTCATCTTTCAAAAAGACAGCAAAGTCGATTATACTGTTTTCTCAACAGGTTGCAAAGTCCCTTGGTTTCTTACAGGGAGCACAGGGGCAACACAAAGTACGGTAAAACAGAGATCCTGGTACTCCAAAAATTAGCTTCCTGACAAAATGATGTCAGCAGTGGGCAAACGGTTGAATGGAACTCATCGAACAGATCTGGAGTGCACTCCACACAGCCACGCTGCCGGATCTCGGCGTGTGGAGCTACGTGATTCTTTTTGTGTTGGTCTTTATCGAAGGCCCGGCGATCACCATGACCGCTGGCGCAATGGCAGGGGCTGGCATTCTGCGCTTTGACCTGGTCTTTTTTACCGCGGTGGTCAGCAACACGATGGCGGACTACACCTGGTACCTGCTTGGCTATTTTGGCAGCCAGCACCCGTTGCTCTTGCGATTGCGCTGGATTCAACACAACGAAAGGCTGATCCAAAGGCTCAGCAGCAAAATTCAACGGCGGGCCACCCGGCTGTTTTTGGTGGCCAAAGCTTCGATCGGCATCATGTCGATCCCGGTGCTCGTCGCTTCGGGAATCGCCCGGGTTTCCTGGCTACGCCTCTTTGTGATCAGCGTCGTCTTCGAGCCGATCTGGAATGGGGCTTTGATCTACGCCGGCAGCCATCTCGGCAATTACATCAACGCGCTGGACCGGGGGCTGCGCTATTTTGCGCTTTTTGCGACCTTCTCTCTGTTTGTTGTCTTTGCCGCCCTCTACCGTCGTTTCTTTCAACGCGTCACCCACATCAACGATTTTGCCCCTTGACCCGCTCTTTTCTCAAGAGGCTGCACGCACCCTCTCCAAAAAAAACGCATGCCAACGCAGGTCATCGGTCAACTCTGGATGAAATGCGGTCGCCAACAGGGTGCCCTGGCTGACGGCAACGGCCACCTCTTCTTCGGCGTGGCCCGCCACCGTTGCCAGCACGGTGACCTCTTCCCCACTCTCGACGATGGCTGGTGCCCGGATGAAGAGCGCCCGCACCGGCGGGTCGCCTGGCACCGGAGCCACCAAGAAGCTCTCAAAGCTTTCGCTCTGCCGCCCAAAATAATTGCGGCTCACCGTCACATCCAACCCGCCGATCAGCGGCTGCCCGCCCGCCTTCTGGCCAGTGGCTCGCTCGGCCAGCAGGATCAGCCCGGCACAGGTGCCCCACACTGGCCGGCCGCTCCGCACCCAGCCCCGCAGCGGTTCGACCAGCCCCCACCGCTCGGCCACCAGCCCCATCGTGGTGCTCTCCCCGCCAGGCAGGATCAGGCCGTCAAGAGCGTCCAGCTGCTGCGGCTTGCGCACCTGGACAGTCTGGGCCCCCAGGCGCTTCACCATCGCTTCATGTTCCAAAAAAGCGCCTTGCAGCGCCAAAATCCCAATCGTCGTCATTGTTCTGTCTGTTCTACCTCTGGGGGAGGGCCTGTGCCCTCCCCCGTGGCCCCTTTACCAGCCTCGCGCCGCCATCTTCTCGGTATCCTTCAACATATCAATGTTGATGCCGACCATCGGCTCGCCGAGATCTTCGCTGATCTCAGCCAGAACCTGTGGATCGTTGTAGTGCGTCACAGCCATCACGATCGCGCGTGCCCGCTTCTCCGGGTTGCCGCTTTTGAAGATGCCCGAGCCGACAAAAACACCGTCGACCCCCAGCTGCATCATCAGCGCGGCGTCTGCCGGTGTCGCAACGCCGCCGGCCGCAAAGTTCACAACAGGCAGACGCCCCAGCTCGGCCGTCAATTTGACCAGCGGATAGGGCGCACGCAGTTCCTTGGCAAAGCTGAACAGTTCATCCTCGTCCATGCTGCGCAGCCGCCGGATGGCTCCGTTGACGGTACGGGCATGGCGCACCGCCTCGACAATGTTGCCGGTCCCTGCCTCGCCTTTGGTCCGAATCATGGCAGCTCCTTCGCCGATCCGCCGCAAGGCTTCGCCCAGGTCGCGGGCACCACAGACAAAGGGGACAGTGAATTTGTGTTTGTTGGTGTGGTGTTCTTCGTCGGCAGGGGTCAACACTTCGCTCTCGTCGATATAATCTACCCCCAACGCCTGCAAGATCTGTGCTTCCACAAAATGGCCGATGCGTGCCTTGGCCATCACCGGAATCGTGACCGCCTCGAGGATTCCTCTGATCATCAGCGGGTCGCTCATCCGTGCGACCCCACCATCTCGCCGGATATCTGCAGGCACCCGCTCCAAAGCCATCACTGCGCAGGCACCCGCCTCCTCGGCGATGCGTGCCTGTTCAGCATCGATGACATCCATGATCACGCCGCCTTTGAGCATCTGCGCCAGCCCTACTTTGACGGCAAAGCTGCCGGTCAGCACTTCGTTGTGGATCCCTGTCCCGTTGACAGGCAGTTTGGTGTTTTCGTTCATTGTGGTCACTCCTGCATCCTTATTCGTTCCTGAACTGTAGCGGGCAGCGACCAGAGAGCTGCCACGCAGGTACACACTTTTATCTTACTATATCTGCCAGCGAAGCATTGTATGCAAACAAGCAAAAATTTGGCACTGTCTTGCACTTCCGGTACACTGGACAGGCTGGATCGCTTTCAGAAGGGGCAGGAGGACGCGTGTTTGAACTGGTTTTTTTGGGTACATCCGCATCGGCTCCGTCGGTGCAACGGGGGCTGTCCTCTGCGTTGGTGATGGTCAACGAGCATCGCTTTATGATCGACTGTGGAGAGGGCACACAGCGCCAGCTTTTGCGCACCGGACTCGGCTTTCGCCGGCTGGACAAAATTCTGCTGACCCATGGCCATCTCGACCATATCCTTGGGCTGGGCGGGCTGGCTTCGACTTTGGGGCGCTGGGAGGCGCTGGAAGAGCTCCACATCTACGGCGGAGCCATGACCCTGGCGCGCGTGAACCTGCTGATGGAGGTTGTCTTTGGCCCGGGCCAGATTCCTACCTCCGGTGTCACCCTGACCCTGCTCGAAGCTGGGCAGCTCTTTGAGGACAAAAAATTCACGTTGACGGCAGTCCCGGTCCCCCATCGTGGGCCCGATTGCTTCGGGTTCCTCTTCGAAGAGCGCCAGCATCGTCCCTTTCTGGCGGAAGCCGCCGAAAGGCTGGGCGTGCCCCACGGGCCAGAACGGCGTGACCTGGCCCAAGGAGAGCCGATCACCCTGCCCAGTGGCCGTGTGGTGCAGCCAGAAGAGGTCCTGGGCCCTCCCCAGCGCGGGGCGCGCCTCTTTTTCGTCGGGGATGTCAGCCACACAGCTCCCTTGCAGACAGCTGCAGAAGAGGCCGATCTGCTCGTGGTCGAAGCCACCTATCTCGAGGCCGACAAATCTCTGGCCCGCCAACACGGCCATCTTACGGCCGCCGCCGCCGCTCGCCTGGCACGCAGCGCTGGCGTGCGCCAGCTGGTGCTGCACCATGTCAGCCGACGCTACTCAACCCAGCAGGTGCTCGAAGAAGCCCGGTCGATCTTTCCAGCGACCCTCGTCGCCGGCGACCTCGACCATTTCAGTGTCCACAAAGAAAAGCCGATCGTCACACGCAACCTGCGTCAACGGGCATAACACAGACTTCGGCGGCCAAGAGACACAGCAGCCCCAGAGGCCAGGCCCCAGAGACCAGGCTTGTCCAAACAAAAAGGGGGGAGCACCGATGTGCTCCCCCCCCTGTGCTCCCCCCAGAACAAAGGGAGCGGTCAGGGCCTTACATGCCCATGCCCATGTCGCCGCCCCCAGCAGGAGGGGCTGGTTTCTCTTCCGGGATGTCGCAAACCAGCGCCGAGGTGGTCAGAATCATGGCCGCGATCGAGGCGGCGTTCTCCACAGCGCTGCGCGTCACCTTGACCGGGTCGATGATGCCAGCCTGCAGCATGTCGACATAGTCGTTGCCGATGACATCATAGCCGGTCGTCATTTTGCCGTCGACGTGCAGCATGCGCACTTTTTCGATCACCACGGCACCGTCCAGCCCCGAGTTGCCGGCAATCATGCGCATTGGCTCTTCCAATGCACGGCGCAGGATGCGCAGACCTGTGGCGGCATCTCCTTCCAGACCCACATTGTTGAGGGCTGGGATGGCGTTGATCAGCGCCACGCCGCCGCCGGGCACGATTCCTTCTTCCACAGCAGCACGAGTGGCGCTCAGCGCGTCCTCGACACGGTGCTTCTTTTCCTTCAGTTCGGTTTCCGTGGCGGCCCCCACACGAATGATGGCCACACCACCGGCCAGTTTGGCCAGCCGCTCCTGCAGTTTCTCCCGGTCGTAGTCGCTGGTGCTGGACTCGATCTCGGCACGAATCTGTTCGATGCGCCCCTTGATGGCCTGCACGGCACCTGCGCCGCCCACAATGGTGGTCTCGTCCTTGGTGCTGACGATGCGGTCGGCACGCCCCAGATCCTCGAGCTTGACACTGTCCAGTTTGCGTCCCAGTTCCTCGGTGATCACCTGGCCGCCGGTCAGGATGGCAATGTCCTGCAGCATGGCCTTGCGGCGGTCGCCGAAGCCAGGAGCCTTGATCGCCAGCGCGTTGACCATCCCACGCAGTTTGTTGAGCACCAAAGTCGCCAGCGCCTCGCCGTCGACATCTTCGGCAATGATCACCACCTCACGCTTGCCGATCTGGACCAGCTTCTCCAGTGTCGGCACGATATCCTGGGCGCTGCTGATCTTCTTGTCGGTGATCAGGATGTAAGGATCCTCGATCGCAGCTTCCATGCGCTCGGCGTTGGTGACGAAGTAGGGGCTCAGATAGCCGCGGTCGATCTGCATCCCCTCGACATATTCGGTCTCGAACTGCAGACCCTTGCTCTCCTCGACCGTGATCACGCCATCTTTGCCGACCTTGTCCATGACCTCGGCGATCAGGTTGCCGATCGTCTGGTCGGCAGCAGAGATGCTTGCCACCTGCGCGATTTCAGCCTTGCCAGCGACCGGGGTCGCCATGGACTTGAGCGCAGAGACGATTTCATCGCGGCCTGCCTCGATCCCCCGCTTGAGCATCATCGGGTTGGCACCCGCAGTCACGTTTTTCAGACCTTCGTTCACGATGGCCTGTGCCAGCACAGTCGCCGTGGTCGTGCCGTCGCCGGCGACATCATTGGTCTTGGTGGCAGCTTCTTTGAGCAGCTGGGCCCCCATGTTCTCAAAGGGATCCTTCAGCTCTACTTCTTTCGCAACGGTCACACCGTCGTGGGTCACCGTCGGGCTCCCCCACTTCTTGTCCAGAGCGACGTTGCGTCCCTTGGGCCCCAGGGTGGTTTTGACGGCATTTGCCAGGGCATCGACACCGGCCTTCAAGGCACGGCGTGCGTCATCTTCATAAATAATTTGCTTGGCCATTGTCTGACTCTCCTCTAAATTTGCTCTGCAACCAGTCAATTCAAATATCAGCCGTCGCCTTTTTTGCATCCGGCATTCAGCCAACGCTGAGTGCGGGAAGGCGAGACAGGGACACTACGCCACGATCGCCAGGACGTCGCTTTCCTTGAGGATCAGATATTCCTTGCCATCCAGCTTGATGCTGGTTCCGGCGTAGCGCGCATAGAGCACTCTGTCGCCGACTTTGACATCCATTTCGATCCGCTCGCCATTCTCTTTGCGAGCCCCAGGCCCGGCTGCAATCACCTTGCCTTGCTGCGGTTTTTCTTTGGCTGTTTCAGGCAGAAAAATGCCCAGCGCTGTCTGCTCTTCCTGTTCGGCAGGTTCCACCACAATGCGGTCGCCCAACGGTTTTAGATTCATCGGTTCGTCTCCTTGGCATGCAAGAATTTTGGTCTTTTAGAAAAGATCTCGTTAGCACTCGATCGTGCTGAGTGCTAACAGCTCCTATCATAGCGTAATGCCAGCCACGTTGCAAGTAGGCAACGCTGCAAATTTGCTTGAAAAACGCTAACGCTTTGTTAGAGATTTGTTTGCGCGCAGGGACTGTGTATACCGGATCATCTCCTCCTCTTCGGCGACATATTCGCTCAGATCAAAGGCCGCATACAGTTCCCGGCTTTCCACAAAGTAGGCGGCGGCCTGCTCGAGCATGGCCTGTTCCAGGGCGACGTGCCCCAGGTTGTGCAGCGTAGCTGCCAGATCGGTCCATGCCCCCCGCTGGCGGAGCAGGGCCACATCCAGGATGTACCAGGCCTGTGCCTGGCCAAAGTCCCCGCGCGCATAGCAGACCGACCCCAGGTTGTTGTAGCAGGCGCTGACACCGGTCAGATCCTCGATTTTATCAAATATCTTGAGCGCGTACTCGTAGGCCTGGATGGCCTGCTCGTGGCGGGAGAGGGCTTCCAACACCAGCCCCACGTTGTTGTAGATGCTGGCCAACACATGTTTGTCGTCGCGGCGCAGGGCCACGCGCAGGGCGTGGCGGTGCTCCACCAGGGCACGCTCGGGCTGGTTCAAACTGAAGTAAGCGCTGCCCAGATTCATATAGGCGGTTGCCAATCCCTGTGGATCCCCCAGCTGCGCGACGCAGCTGAAGGCCGCCATAAAATACTCCAGCGCCCGCCGCGGGTCATCCAGCACCCGGTAGGAGGTCCCCAGGTCCGTCAGGACATAGGCCAGCTCCGCCAGGATATCGCGTTCGTCAAAGATCTGCACAGCCCGCTGCAACCAACGAATTCCCTCCTCCACGCGGCCCAGGAAGAAATGTTGGCGGCCGATATTGGTCAGAAACCAGCCATAGTCGCGCAGGTTTTGCGTGGCGCGCGCGGCGGCGGCCCCCACGGTCAGCCAGCGCAAAATCCCTGGCGGGTGGCGCCAGAACGCGTAGTGGGCCAGGGCCAGGGCATAATCTTTGGCCAGCTGCAAATCGGCATGCACTGCGGCCAGATCGACCCCTGCACAGCAGGCCGAGAGGGCAGACTCCTCGCCGTCGACCAGTTCATCGGGCTCACACTGAAAAATCCGCACCAGACGCCGCGCACACCAATCGGCGCCGGCAAAGATATTGCCCCAATCCAGGTCGACCTCGGGCCAGCGGTGAAGCGGCAGGCGCTGGTATTGCTCGGCTTGCTGGACATAGAAGGCTGCATGGCGGCGGTCCCACTCCTCACCCAGCATGACAGCGTTTTCTTCAAGATAGCGGCGCACGATGGGGTGGATTGCCACACGCTGCCGAAAGCGGTCCCGCTCGATCAAGGCCCGATCTGCCAGCTCGGCCACAGTTTGCTCAAAGAGCGGTTGCGAACCAAGATCCTGCCAGAAGAGTTCGTGCAGGGCCTGTTCAGAGACCCCCCCCACGGCACGCACCAGTCGGCCGAGAAAAACAGCCGCAGCCGGATTCTGCAGCGCGTAGGTTTCGAGCGCAAAGGCGCAGAGGCTGGCAGAGGGCACGCTGCCGGTACCCTCCTCCATGCTGCGCAGCACCCCCTCCAGATCTGCGAACGAAAATTCGAGCAGCAGGCCAAAGACCAAACGCATGCAGAGCGGGTTGCCCTGCGTCAACGCGTAGATCGCCTGGGCACTTTCCAGGGCAGCTCTTCGGACAGGCTGGGGGGCACGGGCAGCCACAAAAGCCACCAGATCCTCGGGGGGCAGCCCCTCCAGGTGGAGCCGTTGGTGCTGAACCAGGGCAGCAATATTGGGGCTGAAGCGCCGGTCGATCAGAAGAAGGCGCGAGTCCCCTTCGCTCTCGTGGAGGTGGCCGATGATTTCGACCAGGGTAGCCAGTTCACGTTCGGTGGCCCCGGCCAGTTTGTCCAGGATCAAGAGGCGCCGACGCTTGTAGAGCTGCTCCAAAATTCCAATCCCCCAGCGGTCGTCGCTGCTTCGGGTCAGCGCCGTCCCCAGCACCGTATCGATCGTACGCACCACATCGTAGAGACGGAAAGGGCTGCCCCCTGCTGGGCTGACCTGAATGATCCCATCGCTGAAGTTGTAAAAATGGTTCCAGGCCGCTGCAACCGCCAGCGTACTCTTCCCGTTGCCTTGTTCGCCGCTGAGGGCAATGGCAGGCAGGTCGTCGCGGCCGGTCAGCCAGGTATGCAGGGTCCACAGCCGCTGCTGGCTGCCGACAAACCCCTGCAGCCGATACGCGGTCAGATTGTTGGGCGTCCTCGAATTCTCCACAGTCCACTCTCACAAATTCCTGGCTTGGCTTACAACATAATGCAGGGAACCTCGCTGGCAGCAGCGATTTCCTGTTGGATCGACTCAGCAAACGCAAAGCCTTCCGAGATCCGGCTGAAGGCACGCTGGATTGCCCCCCGGTCGAGCAGGATCAGATCCGGTCGAATTTTTTTGGCCAGCAGGTTGATGTTGAGAGGGGTCACCGACTCCACGTAGTCGATGTGCGCGATCGCACGCTGCTCGACTGCGCGAGGAGTGGGGATCGCATCGCTCACAACCACTTGAATGTTCCGATTTTTTTGCAGCTGGCGCAACGCTGCTGTGCCAGCCGCATCTGCGCCGATCAACCAGACACGCATCCGGGACCTCCTGAAAATTTTGGCCACACGCTGGAGGAACGGCGAGCTCCCCCAGCAGCATCGGGCCTGGCCAGCGCTGCCGGGCTCAGGGGAGCCCGAACAGACTGAACAGAAAAAACAACAGACCAATCCCTACAACCGAGGGCAGCCCGACCCACAAACCACTGCGCGCCATCTCTCGCGCCGAGACAGCCCCAGAGACTGCAACCAACGTCATGCGGGCCGAGGCAGCGGGCAACATGTAGGCGATTCCCATCGCCAGCACGACCGGTAGCACCAGCCGCACAGGCTCGATCCCGCTGGCCTGTGCCACAGAAATCAACAATGGGGACAGAATTGCCCCCAAGGCAACGTTGTTCATAAGCTGGGTCAGGGCAAACCCGATGAACACCATCACAAACAACACAGCCACAAAGGGCAGACCGATCAACAGCGGGGCCAGCATCTCCGCAAACCAGGCGCTGGCCCCACTCTTTTGCAGCGCGTCCCCCAAGGTAAAGCCAGCACCGATCACCAGAAAAATCCCCCAGTTGACACCTTTGAGATCGTTCCAGTCGACGACTTCGCTGACAGAGAGAAACGCGACAGCCACGATCGAGACGATGGCACTGCTCAGCAGGGTCTGCGGGAGACCGAACGTTCGTTCGACAGAAGCGCCAAAGACCCACAGAAAGACACACAGGCCCAGGACCCACAAAATTTTGGTCTGCTTCTCGGCAAGGGGCCCCAGACGCACAAACTCGCGCAGCACCGGCAAGGTGTCAATCCGGCCAGCCGGCAGATCCATCACACGCATCAACAGCCACCAGGTCAGCGGCAGCAACAGCAAGACCAGAGGCACCGCATAGATTGCCCAATCCATAAAGGTGAAGGGCTGAAGGGTGTTGAGGTAGCCAGCAGCGATCGCATTTTCGCCGCTGCCAACGATGGTGGCCATTCCTCCAAGGCTGGCCGCATAGGCGATCCCCAGCACCAGGGTGGCGACCACCCGGCGCGCCAGCTCCGGCTGGGTGACATGCTGGGCAATCGTCAACGCCACTGGAATCAAAACAGCAGTGGTCGCTGTGTTGAGCACCCACATGCTCAGCAGGGTCGTCATGGCCATCAAATTGAACAGCAGACGGGGAAGAGAGCCGCCGCTGGCGACAATTGCATAGATGGCCAGCCGTCGGGTCAGCCCATGTTTGCGCAGCGCCTCGGCCAAAAAAAGGCTGGAAAGCACCAGAAAGAGTGAGGGCTGGGCAAACGCACCAAATGCTCCCGAAGCCGTGTCGATCCCCAAAGCAACCTGGGCCACCGGCACCAGCAACGCTGAAATCGGCAGCGGCGCAGGCTCCAGCGCCAGAATGCTGCCCGTAAAGACAAACAACGCCACAGCCCGCTGCCCCTCTGGCGACAGCCCCTCTGGAAAGGGCAGCAGCAACGCCACACCAGTCAGCGCCAGCACAACAAAGAAACGCCGCAGGTCAAAGACGGCCTGCTGTGTGGCTTTCAAAGGATACTGGATCATCTCCAGCGGGGTGAGACGGCGCTGAAGCCGTCGTTTGCTGGTCGTCGTACGCGCTGCCGGACTCCGCCGTCCGGCAGCCCTTCGGGGCTCAGCCGGCGTCTGCGCAGAAGCCCCCACCAAGCTGCCCTCTGGCAGACGCCGCCAGGAAGCCCGCTCCGGCAAGGTAGATTTCAAGCGCGAACGGTGGGTGGTCATTGGCCGGCCCCACGCTCACGCTTTGCTTTCACAGAGTTTGATCCCCGCCAGGGCTGGCCCACTTTCCGGGTTCTTCTCCAGCGCCTTTTTCAACCAGACCTGTGCAGCCTCACATTCGCGCGGCTCTTTGTAGACATGCGCCAGCCCGGCCGTGTAGTAATGTTCTTCCCGTGCCTGCTCTTCCCACAAGGGCAGCCCCCGATCCAGTGCGGCGGCTGCATCCTCGTAGTTGCGGCGAATATACAACGCCATCCCAAGATAGACCAACGCCGGGGCATAGTCCGGATCCAGATCCAACGCACTGTTGAGCGTACGGATTGCCACCAGATGGTCGCCGGTGATATAGAGCCCTTCCCCCAACGCAGTCAGTGTTTGCGGCGTCCGGTTGGCATCGACCGCCGATCGGTAGGCCGCAATCGCATTCGGGTAATCCGCAAGACGCAGCCGATAGATCTGGGCTTTTTGCAGATAGAGATCCGCGCGCTGGGGGGCCAGGGCAAGTGCCTGCTCCAGCACGGCGATCGCCTCCTGATACTGCCCCTGTCGTTCGAGCAGATAGGCCCGGTTGCGGAGTGCCAGCACATTCTCAGGGTCCAGCGACAGCGCCTTCCCCAAATACTCTTCTGCCCGTTCCAGGTTGCCGACATCCGTGTAGATCTCGGCAATGATCGCCAGCGTTTCTGGGTTGTCTGGCTGCAGTTCATAGGCATCCAGCGCATAACGCATGGCCTCTTCGTAGTTGCCCAGCCAGTCCTCAGCCCGAGCCAGCGCGGCCAGCGCATTGGGGTCAGCTGGGGCCAGCTCGACCGCCTTGGCCGCCACAGCCTGAGCAGCCTGGGCATTGCCCTCGACCAAAAACAGGCGCGCCTTGACCACGTAAGGCTCAGGGTTCTGGGGGTCCACAGCAGCGACCTGTTCGTAGGCTGCGATCGCACCAGCGTAGTTGCCCCGCAGCAACTCTGCCTGGGCCTCCGCCAAAAACGAAACAGCGCTGCGCGTCGGTGTCGGGGTCACAATCAACGGCCGCTCGACCAGCCAGCCAGGCCGCGTTTCATACAAGACAATTCCTACCGCAACCAGAACCAACAAAGGCCAGAATCGTCCGATTCCACGCCGCCGTCTCCGCCGTGCGCGATAGCCATGGTCTAAATACATAGTAGGAGTATACCATCTGTCACACAAAGCCCCCGAGTGCGGTTCAAAGTTTTGCAGCAGGTGAAACAGTTGCTGATGTTTGGGGTGCCCTCCGTGCAGGCAGGTCATGCGTGTGCGTGCACTCTCTAAACTCATCCGCCCCGATGGGGCGGGCGAACGAAAACCAGCGGTTGACGGAAGAATTGGCAGCGACGCAGGAGGCGCTGCGTCAGGTGAACCGCTCAGAGCCCCGACCGTAAGGGCATACCCTTACCCAGAACGTTTGTGCGGACAAAAGTTGTGATAGGGATAGCATGTGGGGGCTGGCGGCGGAGTGAGTTCACTAGATGCG
>CAIOHJ010000105.1 GCA_903858085.1 uncultured Chloroflexota bacterium | reverse complement strand
GTAGAAATTGCCGTTGCGATCATAGACATAAGGCCCAAGGTCGCCGGCATCATCCCAGGTCGGGTCCTGATAGATGGCACCGGTTGCAGGGTCGACAACGACAAAGCCTGTGGCCGTCCGTGCGCCTGTGCCGATGATTGGACGCTCCCCCATGTTGAGCGAGCGCAGGTAGTTGGGCTGACTGACGCAGGTATTGACTGGTCCCAGGAGCAGTGGCGTCGGTGTTGGGGCTGCTGTGCTTGTCTGGGAAGGTACGACATCGGTCACGGGCGAGGCCACGGCTGGCATACTCGGGGCCAGTGTGTCCTGAGCGGGACGCAGCCCGATCACGAGCAGGACAAGGGCAGCCAGCACGGCACCGCCTCCCACCCAGAGGGGCGTACGGCGATACAAGGCGGGGGGGGGCGGAGCGGATGCGGTTCGTGTCGGGCGTGGCTGGCGTTTTTGCGGCATAGTCCTGGACTGCGGTGAAAAGGTCACGAAAGAACCGGTGCAAAACGCGGTTCGGCTGCACAAGGGTAGCTGGTCGGCACATAGATGCCATCCATCTACACAAAATCAGCCCAACAGCATCCTGTAGAACCCATCCTTCCTTTGTCCAAGGTTGCCGGGCTGTCCCATCCTGCCCCCTGTTGCCTGGCCGATGCTGGGTTTGCCAGATCGGATCCGCAGCACAGGACGGTAAATCCCATGCACACCACAGCCGCGCCCAAGGTTGACGGCGATCACGCGGAATCAGCCATCTGTATAGAACTTGTAGCGCTGCTGGTAGCGTCTGCCCATCAGTATAGCATGCAGCATTGACGCAACTGCAAACTATAGACGGTAGGTTCGCTCATTTTTTGAAGTGCTTGACGCAATCGCGGGTGTAGGTGTATACCCTCCAACAGGTGGACTGATGGAGGTAGGGAAATGACGACTGGAACAATTTACTCGGAACGGATCGACGACGTTATGGTGAAATCTATGACATCATTGTCGATACCACCGGCATGGCCCCGTTTTCCCGAAGCAAAGCCTCGTTGAAGGAAAGAGGGCGCCTTCTTATGGTTTTGGCTGGGCTTCCAGGTGAACCGCTCAGAGCCCCGACCGTAAGGGAGGGTCTTTCTCTCACTTGCATTTCCCCGCCATCGGTGCTGCAGACAGGGCGGATCACTGCCCCTACATACGTTGGATGGCAGAGGGAGCGTGTGCTGGCGTGTCGAAGAACCCTCCTTTACGGTCGGGGCTCTGAGCAGGCTTTTGAAGTGAGCCAGTGGGAAAGTCGAAGTGCTGCTGCTGGCGATTGAGCGTCAGCTTCGCCGTGGTCAGGTGTTGCTGGAGGTCGGCTGCGGTCATGTCCGTGTCACAGGGCAGGGCGTTGCCTACACGCTGCACCAGCGTGGGAGTCAGGCTGCTGGCTGTCAGCCATGTCAACGACTCGTCATTCAGGCGATCACGGAGCTCCTGCCCCCACAGCACTGCCAAGACATCCTGGCGCGTGCCGCTGGGACGGTATGATAGCTCGTGAACCAGCCATTGCAATCACATGGCAGACTTCGTTCTGTCCATCCACGCGGGTGCTGGTCTGGTCCGTTGCGACCCACGAGCTGGTGGTGAGGCCTGTGCGATGCACGTCCGCCGCTTCATGCACCCAGCTTCCCTCCGGGTCCAGCAGCATCCGCGCCACCGTTCCGGTGCCAATCGTCAGACCGATATCCCGCAGGAAGCGCAGCAGCGCAGGCTGACTG
>CAIOHJ010000104.1 GCA_903858085.1 uncultured Chloroflexota bacterium | reverse complement strand
GGCCGGCCAGCCCAACCGATTGGTGCTGGAGGATGCCGGCGGTCTGTTGCGTTTCAGCGCCAATGACATCTTGCTGGACGAGATCGAGGTGGCGCCGGTGCAGGCCGGCCGCATCGGCGCCGGTGCACTGGCTACTGGCAGCGACTCTGGCGCCGTTCTCTTTGATTCGTTGCGCGTGTATGCCCCATGAATGGGCTCTCTGCTCGGAAGCCCTGCTTGCAGCACGCCACAGCCGATCGAACTGCTGGCAGAAACCTTTGCGCGGAAAATGCGCGGTTGAAGGGAGGGTAACATCGCAACCGTGCGGCAGGCTGGTGCAGCCCCAACCCTGCAGAGAGAACAGGCGCTCTGGGCACAGGGAACGCGCTGGGTGGCCGGTCTCGACGAAGCGGGGCGAGGCGCACTGGCGGGCCCGGTGGTCGCGGCCGCTGTGGTCGTCCGACAGACGACCTGCGACGCTGCACTGTGGGGCGCAGTGCGAGACAGCAAACTGCTGAGCCCCGCCCAGCGCAGCGTGCTGGCCGCAGCGGTCAAAACGGAGGCGGCAACGTGGGGGGTTGGGGTGGTGGACGCGTCTGTGATCGACGCCATCGGCATCGCTGCAGCCACCCGCCAGGCCATGCAACAGGCGCTGGCCCTGCTGGCCTGGCGCCCCGACCACCTGTTGATCGACTGGGTACCCCTGCCCGAGGTGGCCACCCCCCAGACCGTGCAGCCCAAAGCGGACCGCACGATGGTCTCGGTGGCGGCAGCGTCGATTCTGGCCAAGGTGCATCGAGACCAGCTGATGGATCGCTACGACCTGGACTATGCTGGGTATGGATTTGCGGCGCACAAAGGCTACGGCGTGGCAGCCCACCTGGCGGCGCTGCAGGCCTCGGGCCCCTGCCCGATCCACCGCCTCACCTTTGCCCCGCTCGCCCGCCGCCCGGTACAACTGGAACTCTGCGCGCATGGCTGAGTTCGTCCCCCGCCAGACAGCCCCGCGCCGCCAGTTGGGAGATTGGGGGGAGCAGCTGGCACGCCACACCTTGCAGGCTGCGGGGCTTGTCATCGTCGAGCACAACTGGCGCTGTGCGGCCGGCGAAATCGATATTGTGGCCCAGGAACTGGAGGCTGATTACGGCCAGGGGGGCGCAGTGGTCCCCTGGCTGGTGCTGGTCGAAGTGCGCACCCGACGTGGCTTCGCCTACGGCTCAGCGCTGCAGTCGATCACCCCGCGCAAAGCAGCCAAAATGCGCCAGGTGGCCCGCCACTACGTGCGGGCCCGCGGCTGGACCGGCCCCTGGCGGCTGGATGTGGTCGGTGTACAGTTGGACAGACAAGGACAGCTGCAGTCGGTCGAGCACATCCGCCACGCGGTGAGCGATGGCTAGACCTCCCCTGATCGTCCTGCTGGGCCCGACGGGCGTCGGGAAGACGGAGCTGAGCCTGGCGCTTGGGCAGCGCTGCCAGGGAGAGGTGGTCAGCGCCGACAGCCGACAGATCTACCGCGGGATGGACATCGGCACAGCCAAAGCGACCCAGGCCGAGCGGGCGCTGATTCCCCACCACCTGCTCGACCTGCGCGACCCCGACCAGGTGTTGACAGTCGCCGAATACCAGCAGCTGGCCTACGCTGCGATCGACGCCATCCATGCCCGCGGGCACACCCCGCTGCTGGTGGGGGGGACGGGGCTCTACATCCGCGCTGTCGTTGCAGGGCTGCGGATTCCTGCGGTTGCCCCGAACCCGGAGCTGCGGGCGGTGCTGGAAGAGCGGTTGGCCCGCGAAGGAGTTGCAGCGCTCTTTGCGCAGCTGGCCGCCAGCGACCCTGCCACTGCGGCGCAGATCGACGCCCGCAACCCGCGCCGGGTGCTGCGAGCGCTGGAAATCCTGCTGTCTACGGGCCGCTCCAAGGTCGAATTGGAAGGCAGTGAACCGCCTCCTTATCGGATCCTGCAGGTCGGGCTGACCCGTGAACGGGCGGCGCTCTACCAGCGGATCGACCGCCGGGTCGACGCCATGCTGGCCAATGGACTGGTCGCCGAGACAGAGCGTCTGCTGGCTGCAGGCTACACCCGCCGACTGCCGGCGATGACCAGCCTGGGCTACCGCGAGTGTGGCGACTACCTGGCGGGCCAGTGTGACCTGGAGACAGCCGCCGCTCGCATCAAAACCGAAACCCACCGCTATGTCCGCCATCAGATGACCTGGCTGCGCAAGCTGAAGGAGATCCGCTGGTTTGACCTCGACACCACCCCCCATACAGAAATTCTTGCTCTGCTCTGTCGTTGGCTGGAGGCGCCCTGAACCCTGTAGGGACGTTGCACAGTGGCACCTTGTCAGGGTAGAATAGAGGTCAGAAAAGCATGCAGCCAGGCTCTGGCTGCAGGACCAGGAGGCAGCAGGTGAGCGTTTCAGTCAACCACGCGCCGACCAGAACTCTGGCGCCCCCCTTGCTTGCCGTTGCACAGGAGCCGGCAGGGGACGATGAACAGCAGACCCCAGCCAGCGGGGACACTTTGCAGAGGGGCCCAGAAGAACCGGCGCCCCCGTCTTCGGAACTCTGGCAGGCGGTCGAGCGGCTCCGGCCGCTGCCGACCGCCGACGGGCAGGATCTGATCCGTCTGGCGCCATCGCCTGAAGAATGTCGGGCGATCGAGGCGTTGTGGAACAACCTGCCAGAGAGCTTTCGGGGGGAAAGTCGCGAGCTGATTTTGCGCGCATACATGCTGGCCAGCTATGCACACCACGCCATGCAGCGCGACAGCGGCGAACCCTACATCACCCATCCGATCGCAGTGACCGAGATCCTGGCTGAGCTGCACATGGACCCCGAAGCGCTGGCCGCTGGCCTTCTGCACGACGTCGCCGAGGACAGCGACTACAGCATCGACTATCTCCGCACCCACTTTGGTTCTACGATCGCCCGGCTGGTGGACGGGGTCACCAAGCTCAAAAAAATTCAAGAAAAGAAGAGCAAAACCGACGCGCCCGTCAGCAACCAGAAGGCAGAATCGCTGCGCAAGATGATGCTGGCCAGCATCGAGGATCTGCGCGTGTTGATCATCAAACTGGCCGACCGCCTGCACAACATGCGGACGCTCGCTGGCCAGAAAGAATACAAACGACGCCGGACTGCCCGGGAAACCCTCGACTATTATGCCCCGATCGCCAACCGCCTGGGCATCTGGCGCATCAAGTCCGAGCTGGAGGATCTCAGCTTCCGCTATCTCAACCCGGGCAGCTACCGCGAGATCAAAAATGCAGTCCAACAGAAAGAAGACGACCGCGACAAACTGGTCATCCGCATCAAAGCCGACCTGGAACGAGCGCTGAGCGAGGCGGGCCTGCATGCCCAAATTTACGGACGCCCCAAGCACATCTATTCGATCTTCCGCAAGATGGAACGCAAAGGGGTAGGCTTTGAGCAGATCTACGACGTGCACGGTTTTCGCATCATTGTCGACAGCGTCGCCCAGTGTTACGCCGCGCTGGGGGTGGTCCACACCATGTGGCACCCGATCCCAGGGGAGTTCGACGATTATATCGCCAACCCCAAAGACAACATGTACCGCAGCCTGCACACGGCGGTACGGATCAAAAAAGATGGGCGCCCGGTTGAAATTCAGATCCGCACCGGCGAGATGCATGACATGGCCGAGCTGGGCATTGCTGCGCACTGGCAGTACAAAGAGCAGACCCGCCACAGCGAGGATGTGCAGAAAAAAATTGCCTATTTGCGCAAGTTGATGTCAGAGCCCCTCTCGATGAGCGACTCCGACGAGTTTGTCGACGGCATGAAGACCGATGTCTTCAGCGATCGGGTCCTGGTCTTTACACCCAACGCCGACATTGTCGAGCTGCCGGCAGGCTCGACCCCGATCGATTTCGCCTACAACATTCACACCGAACTGGGCCACCGCTGCCGAGGTGCGAATGTCAACGGCAAGCTGGTTCCACTGGATTACAAGCTGCAAAACGGGGACCAGGTGTCGATCATTGCAGCCTCGCGAGGAGGGCCGAGCCGTGACTGGCTCAACCCGGATCTGGAGTTTGTCGCCACCCAGCGTGCACGCAGCAAGATTCGAACCTGGCTGCGCCGCCAGAACCGCGACGAAAATATCCTGCGCGGGCGCCAGGCGCTCGACAAGGAACTGCACCGGCTTTCGGCGGATCTCAGCTTCGAGGCGGTCAGCCGGCTCTTCCGCTACGAGCTGCTGGACGATTTTCTGGCCGCGATCGGCTACGGCGACATCAACTCACAGCACATCGCCACCCGCGTCATCGAATATGAGCGCCGCGAACAGGAGCGGCTGGCCTCGTTTGATGTCTTTTCGTTCCAACCCGGGCAGAATGCCGCCGATGTGGCCGGCTTCGATGGCCTGCGCGTGCAGGGGGTCGAGGGGCTGTTGACCAACCTGGGCAAATGCTGCCACCCAGTGCCCGGGGACCCGATCGTAGGCTATGTCACCAAAGGACGGGGGGTGACAATTCATACCCAGAAATGCCCCAACATCAACCGGCTGCTCGGCAACGAGCACAGCCGCATCATCGAGGTCAGCTGGACCACCTTGCAGGAAAAAACCTACCCGGTCAAAATCCACATCAGCGCCTACGACCGCTCCGGCCTGGTGCGCGACATCGCTGCGCTCGTCGCCGACGAACATGTCAACATGCGCAACATCGAGGCGGTCACCGGCCAGAAAGACAACCTGGCCGTGATCGCAGCGACACTCGAAATTCAGGATGTGACCCAGCTGACCCGGATCCTGACCAAGATCGAGCATCTCCCCAACATCAAAGAGGTCTACCGCCGCATCAGCTGATCCCGGATTTGGGGCAGAACGAGTAGCCCTTGCCGCGCACGGTGAGGATATACTGCGGGTTGGAGGGGTCGTTCTCGATCTGCTCGCGCAGCCAGCGGATATGGACATCCAGCGTGCGGGTATCTTCCAAAAAGGTGGTTTCCCAGATGGTCTCCATGATCTCGCGACGGGAGATGACTTCACCGCGGCGGCTCATCAACATCTGCAGCAGCGCCGACTGTTTGGGGGTGATGTGGTGCTGGCCGCGCGGGGTGTTGACCGTGCGGTTTTGCGTGTC